>NZ_JBSFEP010000058.1:0-1055 GCF_053594495.1 Streptomyces sp. NPDC001920 | reverse complement strand
TCGTCGTGCAGGACGTCGCGGGTGATCGCGTCCAGGGCGGCGAACGGTTCGTCCATCAGCAGCAGGCGGCTGTCCTGGGCGAGCGCGCGGGCCAGGGCGACCCGCTGGCGCATGCCGCCGGACAGTTCGTGCACCCGCTTGCCGTACGCGCCCTGCAGGCGGACGAGGTCCAGCAGCCGCTCCGCCTCGCGGCGCCGCTCGGCCTTGGCGACGCCCCTGAGCCTGAGGGCGAGTTCGACGTTCCGGCCCGCGGTCAGCCACGGGAACAGGGCGTGCTCCTGGAACATCAGGGCGGGCCGGCCGTCCGTGCCGATCGAGCCGGCGGACGGCCGGTCGAGCCCGGCGACCAGGTTGAGCAGGGTGGACTTGCCGCAGCCGGAGGCCCCCAGGAGGGTGACGAACTCGCCGGGCCCGACATCGAGCGTGATGTCGTCCAGCACGAGCTGCTGCCCGCCGGGGGCGCCCGGCGCCGGGAAGGACTTCGAGACGTGCTCGATCCGGGCGGCGTAGGTCGGCGCCGATGCGTCCTCGGTGATCCTGGCGGCCGGGGCCGTCGTCGTGGCCATGCTCGTCATCTCCTGGGGGCGTTTTCGGGTGCGGTGCTCTTACTCGACGCCGAGACCGGCGTCGTCGACCTCGTCCCTGCCCTCGGCCTTGAGGACCTTGTTGAGCAGCCTGAGGTCGTAGATGCCCTTCAGATCGGGCTTCTCCAGCAGCCCCGCCTCGACCGCGTGCTCCGCCTCGGTGCCGAGGGTGGCGGCCAGCGGGTCGTCGAGGAACGTGATCGACTTCCAGGCCGGGTCGATGACGTCGGCGGGCAGCGCCTTGCCGGACTCCTCCTTCAGCGCCGCGTTGGCTGACGCCTTGGCCTTGTCCGGGTTGGCGGCGATCCACGCGTTGGTCTTCACCGAGCCGCGCAGCACGGCCTCCACGACGTCCGGGTGCTCCTTCAGGAACGCCTGCCGGACGATGATGTTCGTGATCACGAACTTCTTGTCCGGCCACAGGTCGGCCTCGTCGAGGAGCACCTTGGCTCCCTCGGCGACCAGCTTGGA
>NZ_JBSFEP010000057.1:0-1496 GCF_053594495.1 Streptomyces sp. NPDC001920 | reverse complement strand
CAAATCTCTAACCCTGCTTCACCTTTTGCCACTTTTTTATAACTTTTTTACCCCACACGCAAGCTCCCACCGTCGTTTTTGCCCGCCCAAAAAAACCCGACTCACCACACCGGCCAACTGAAGCGATCAGTCACAGCTCGTCGGGATCCCGTTCCTCGTCCATCCCCCCTCGCCCTGCTCGGCGAAAAGAACCAGGCAGCAGCGTGCGAAGGGGGGCAGCCCTGTCCCCACCTCCCGGGGACCCGGTTTGCTTGATCCGCTGGGCATCCGTTGTGAAAGCGCCCGCCGGATGGCTTCGTTCGCGTTCAGTAGCAGCGTTTGTCCACCGGTTTGGGAGGCGACGGAGAGTCGGCGCCTCCGCAGATGTCACGAGCCCTTGGCCGAGGAACCTCAACCGTGCCTGGTTGAGTGACGGTCAACCGATAACGCGTTATCGGTCTCAGCTGGGCTGCGAAAGCATCCGATGGATGGAAGAGCCTGCCGAAAGCCTCACGTCTGACCAGGTTGAACTGCGCCGGTGGCGCACGAGCGATCTCGACGCCTTGGAACGGGCGATCCACGGGTCCCTGGACCATCTGGTGCCGTGGATGCCCTGGGCAGCCGACTCTGGGTGACAGCAAACCTCTGATTTCCTCGCCCGCAACCAGGAAGAGTGGGAGACCAGGCAAGCCTTCGGCTATGCGATCACATCAGATGCTGCGGTGATCGGCAGCTGCGGCCTCGTGCGCCGCATCGGAGCCGGCGGCCTCGACATCGGCTACTGGATCCACCCTGATTGGACCGGACGGGGGCTGGCCACGATGGCCGCAGCGGCTCTTGTCCGGCAGGGCTTCCAGCTCGCGGGCATCGACCGCATCGAGATCCATCACGATGCCGCCAACCCGGCCAGCGGAGCCGTCGCCCGCCACTTGGGATTCACTGAGGTTGAGCGCATACGGGCAACTGAAGGGCCCATCGCTCCTAGCGAAGTGGGGATCGATGTCATCTGACGTATGACGGCAGACCAATGGAAGGCAAGGACAGCCGAGCACGCTCAACAAGCGAGCTGGGCAGTGGTAACACGGGTACTTTCTGTCGGCGGACACCGCCCGTGAGAGCGGGGTCCGCCAAGACGGGATCGTCAGCTGTCAACGAAGGCGCCCGGCTCGGGCAGGATGTGGCGCGCGGCGGTGCCCGCCGAACAGCACACGCTGATCACCCGTGTGATCGAGAGCGCCGAGGAACAGCTGCTCCAGTTGCGCGGTGTGCAGACCGGGTCGACCGCCGGTGTTGCCCGGCAGCCTCTACGCAGCCTCCGCCACAGCGTTGATCTGATCGAGAACGCCTGGAAGCGAACCGCTCTGGCCTCGGTGAACGCCGGGATACCCGAGGAACCAGTGGGCGGGCATGTCTCCCGACGCGAACGATCGTTTGCCGACAAGCAAGGCTGGCCCGGAGGTCATCACTTCCTGGGCGGCTGGTAGTTGTAGGACCTGATCGACGGGATACGGTTCCGC
>NZ_JBSFEP010000056.1:0-1546 GCF_053594495.1 Streptomyces sp. NPDC001920 | reverse complement strand
ACACCCAAGGACTCCCCGCCACCAGCATCGCCTGGGGCCTGTGGCAACACACCAGCAACCTCACCGCCCACCTCCACACCACCGACCGCGAACGGCTCGCCAGGAACGGGATCGTCCCGCTCGGTGACGAGGAAGCGCTCCGGCTGTTCGACGCCGCGCTGACGCGGGTCGAGCCGGTGCTCGTGCCTGCCGGCATCGACGTCGCGCGGCTGCGTGCCGCGGCCGAGGCGGGGATGCTGCTGCCGCTCTTCGACGGGCTGGCAGGCGGCGGGCGGGGCCGTTCCGCGCTGTCGGGCCGTTCCGCCGACGGGCGGACGACGGGGCTGGCGGACCGTCTGTCGGGCCTTGCGGAGGACGAACAGCACGCACTGGTGCTGGACTTCGTGCGCGCACAGGTGGCGACGGTCCTCGGCCACAGCGCCGCCGGCGAGGTGGAGACCGACCGCGGCTTCCTCGACATGGGCTTCAGTTCGCTGACCGCCGTGGAGCTGCGCAACCGGCTGAACTCCGCCACAGGGCTACGGCTGCCGACGACGGTCGTGTTCGATCACGCGACTCCGCAGGCGCTCGCCCGTGCCGTGCGGGTAGGGCTGCTTCCGGAGCGGGAGGGTGCCGCCCATCAGCCGGTCCTCAAGGAGCTCGAGCAACTGGAGGAAAGGCTGCCGTCGATCCCCGAGGAGGCGCGCGCCGCGCTGTCCGTACGGCTGCAGGACTTCCTGTTGAAGCTGAACCGGCGCGACGACGCCGAGGGCGACGGGAAGGGCACCGCGGTCACCGACCTGATCGATTCGGCCTCCGACGACGAGGTGTTCCGGTTCATCGACGACGAGCTCGGCATCTCGTGAACCCGATGCATGTGAATTCCGCAGATCACCGCGAAGGATGTACGCCGCATGTCCAATGAGAACAAGCTCCGCGACTATCTCAAGCGCGTGACTGCGGAGCTCCACCAGACCCGGCAGCGGCTGGTGGAGGCCGAGTCGGAGGTCCAGGAGCCGATCGCGATCGTGGCGGCGGCGTGCCGCTACCCCGGCGGGGCGGACTCACCCGAGGCCCTGTGGGAGCTGCTGGCCGAGGGCAGGGACGCGGTGACCGCGTTCCCCACGGACCGTGGCTGGGACCTGGACGGGCTCTTCGACCCCGACCCTGACCGGCCCGGGAAGAGTTACGTCCGCGAGGGCGGCTTCCTGCACGACGCCCCCGAGTTCGACGCGGAGTTCTTCGGGATCAGCCCTCGCGAGGCGCTCGCGATCGACCCCCAGCAGCGCGTTCTCCTCGAAATGGCGTGGGAGGCGCTCGAGCGGGCGGGCATCGATCCGTCGTCGCTGCGCGGCAGCCCGACCGGTGTCTTCACGGGCGTGATGTACGGCGACTACGGCGGCCGACTGGTCCATCAGGTGCCGGAGGAAGTGGAGGCCTACCTCAACACGGGCAGCGCGTACAGCGTGGCCTCGGGGCGTGTCTCGTACACGTTCGGGTTCGAGGGACCGGCGGTCAGCGTCGACACCGCCTGCTCGTCCTCACTGACCGCCGTGCACCTCGCCGC
>NZ_JBSFEP010000054.1:0-1822 GCF_053594495.1 Streptomyces sp. NPDC001920 | reverse complement strand
GGACAAGCCCTCGGCCTATTAGTACCGGTCACCTCCACACGTTACCGTGCTTCCAGATCCGGCCTATCAACCCAGTCGTCTACTGGGAGCCTTACCCCATCAAGTGGGTGGGAGTCCTCATCTCGAAGCAGGCTTCCCGCTTAGATGCTTTCAGCGGTTATCCCTCCCGAACGTAGCCAACCAGCCATGCCCTTGGCAGAACAACTGGCACACCAGAGGTTCGTCCGTCCCGGTCCTCTCGTACTAGGGACAGCCCTTCTCAAGACTCCTACGCGCACAGCGGATAGGGACCGAACTGTCTCACGACGTTCTAAACCCAGCTCGCGTACCGCTTTAATGGGCGAACAGCCCAACCCTTGGGACCGACTCCAGCCCCAGGATGCGACGAGCCGACATCGAGGTGCCAAACCATCCCGTCGATATGGACTCTTGGGGAAGATCAGCCTGTTATCCCCGGGGTACCTTTTATCCGTTGAGCGACGGCGCTTCCACAAGCCACCGCCGGATCACTAGTCCCGACTTTCGTCCCTGCTCGACCCGTCGGTCTCACAGTCAAGCTCCCTTGTGCACTTACACTCAACACCTGATTGCCAACCAGGCTGAGGGAACCTTTGGGCGCCTCCGTTACCCTTTAGGAGGCAACCGCCCCAGTTAAACTACCCATCAGACACTGTCCCTGATCCGGATCACGGACCCAGGTTAGACATCCAGCACGACCAGAGTGGTATTTCAACGGCGACTCCACGAACACTGGCGTGCCCGCTTCAAAGTCTCCCACCTATCCTACACAAGCCGAACCGAACACCAATATCAAACTGTAGTAAAGGTCCCGGGGTCTTTCCGTCCTGCTGCGCGAAACGAGCATCTTTACTCGTAGTGCAATTTCACCGGGCCTATGGTTGAGACAGTCGAGAAGTCGTTACGCCATTCGTGCAGGTCGGAACTTACCCGACAAGGAATTTCGCTACCTTAGGATGGTTATAGTTACCACCGCCGTTTACTGGCGCTTAAGTTCTCAGCTTCGCCCCACCGAAATGGAGCTAACCGGTCCCCTTAACGTTCCAGCACCGGGCAGGCGTCAGTCCGTATACATCGCCTTACGGCTTCGCACGGACCTGTGTTTTTAGTAAACAGTCGCTTCTCGCTGGTCTCTGCGGCCACCCCCAGCTCACCGTGTAAAACGGATCACCAGGTGTGGCCCCCCTTCTCCCGAAGTTACGGGGGCATTTTGCCGAGTTCCTTAACCATAGTTCACCCGAACGCCTCGGTATTCTCTACCTGACCACCTGAGTCGGTTTAGGGTACGGGCCGCCATGAAACTCGCTAGAGGCTTTTCTCGACAGCATAGGATCATCCACTTCACCACAATCGGCTCGGCATCAGGTCTCAGCCGTATGCAAGGCGGATTTGCCTACCTTGCGGCCTACACCCTTACCCCGGGACAACCACCGCCCGGGATGGACTACCTTCCTGCGTCACCCCATCACTCACCTACTAACCGCTTGGTCCGGCGGCTCCACCACTCCCCTTTGCCCGAAGGCTCCGGGGCGGCTTCACGGCCTTAGCATCACGATGCTCGATGTTTGACGCTTCACAGCGGGTACCGGAATATCAACCGGTTATCCATCGACTACGCCTGTCGGCCTCGCCTTAGGTCCCGACTTACCCTGGGCAGATCAGCTTGACCCAGGAACCCTTAGTCAATCGGCGCACACGTTTCTCACGTGTGAATCGCTACTCATGCCTGCATTCTCACTCGTGAACCGTCCACAACTACCTTCCGGTGCTGCTTCACCCGGCACACGACGCTCCCCTACCCATC
>NZ_JBSFEP010000053.1:0-1917 GCF_053594495.1 Streptomyces sp. NPDC001920 | reverse complement strand
TCGGTGCGTCAACCGGCGACGGTGGTCAGGTTGCCGGGCACGTAGGATCCACCCTGGTTGTTGAGGATCACGCCGAGCCGGTTGGTCGCGTTGATCATGGCGACGAGGGAGACGAGAGCGATAGCCTGCTCCTCGCCGTAGTGCTTGCGCACCTGGGCCCAGGTCTCGTCAGTGACCCCTCCATGTCCGTCGATGATGCGGGTGCCCTCCTCGGTGAGGGCCAGCGCGGCCCGTTCGGCGTCGGTGAACACCGTGGAGTGCCGCCAGGTGGCGACGAGGCTGAGCCGAGCCGCGTCCTCGCCGGCCGCGGCGGCGTCCTTGCTGTGGATGTCGACGCAGAAGCCGCACCCATTGATCTGGCTGGCTCGCAGCTGGACCAATCCCTGGGTGGATTTGGGCAGCGGCGACTCCTGGATGACCTGGCTGACGGCGTAGATCCGCTTCCCGACCTTCGTGCCGAGCTCGGTGTCGAAGAGGTTCATACGGGTTTCCATGGGGGCTTCCTCACTCGCGGAATCGTGTGGCTGATGCCCATGAGGCGCCGGGGGCCGCGCTCCTGTGACACGGGGCGGATGTGATGTGGGCCACGGGGTGCGACTGTCACAGAACTGGGGCCAACGGCGTCCCGTGTACGACACGCACCATACGTAGCGCGACAGAAACCGGGAGCTGACGATGGCGGACAGGGATGCCGGTACCGATGCGGGGGCGGCCACGACCACGGCCACGGACACCTTCGTCGCCCACCGCAATCTGCTGTTCACGGTGGCCTACGAGATGCTGGGCTCGGCGGCCGACGCCGAGGACGTCCTCCAGGAGACGTGGCTGCGCTGGTCGGGCGTCGAGCACACCACCGTCCGCGACCCACGCGCCTTCCTGGTCCGCATCACCACCCGCCAGTCCCTGACCCGCCTTCGCACACTCCGCCGCCGCAAGGAGTCCTACGTCGGCCCGTGGCTGCCCGAGCCGCTGCTCACCGCGCCTGACGTGGCCGAGGACGTCGAGCTCGCGGACAGCGTCTCCATGGCGATGCTCCTCGTGCTGGAGACCCTCACGCCGACCGAGCGTGCCGTGTTCGTGCTGCGGGACGTCTTCGACCTGGACTACGACGAGATCGCGCAGGCCGTCGACAAGACCCCGCCCACCGTCCGCCAGATCGCGCACCGCGCCCGCACCCACGTCGCCGCGCGCCGCCCTCGCGAGAGGGTCTCCCCGTCCCAGACCCGCGACGCGCTCGCGGCCTTCCAGCAAGCGGTGGAAACAGGTGACCTGACCCAGCTCCTCAACATGATCGCCCCGGACGTCGTCCTCCTGACGGACGGCGGCGGAGTCGTCCGGGCCGCCGTGGAACCGGTGGTGGGCGTGGCCGACGTGATCGAGGTCCTGGCCAGGCTCAGCGGCGCCTTGCTGCAACCGACCCTGGTGAACGGCCACCCGGCCCTGATCATCCGCCGCGACGCCCGGATCGACACGATCGTGGCCCTCCGCCTAGACGCCGGCCTCATCACCGGCCTCTACGCCGTCCGCAATCCAGAGAAGCTGTCACGCATGAACCGCGAGACCGCGATGGGCCGCTGACGCGGAGACAGACCACCGCCTGGGCCGGCGCCGCAACGGGCGTGTCACCGCGGGAACCGGAGGTCCGGTGCGGTCCGTTGGTACGCACATGGGAACAGCATCAGCCTGTCCGCGTCGCGGCCTGCAGCGCGGTCAGGATCCGCTTCCCCATGCCATCCCGCTGCCAGCGACGGAACAGGTCGTACACCCGGGGCCACGGACCGTACCGCTTGGGCACGTCCCGCCACAGCACACCCGCCTGCGTGCGGAACCGTATCCCGTCGATCAGGTCCTACAACTACCAGCCGCCCAGGAAGTGATGACCTCCGGGCCAGCCTTGCTTGTCGGCAAACGATCGTT
>NZ_JBSFEP010000052.1:0-2276 GCF_053594495.1 Streptomyces sp. NPDC001920 | reverse complement strand
ACCCGTCGCGACAGCAGCCTGCGGCCGCTCTCGTCGATCGCGACGCAGTGGTGGTGGGTCTTTCCTGCATCGATACCGGCCCAGATCCTGGCCATGTGGTGCCTCCGTGCGGTGTGCTGCTGGTACCTCCCGACGGACGACCTCGCTGTCGATTCCCTACTCAGCGATCATTCGCAATTCCTAATTGGCAGCCGAGTCGTCGTGGGGCACCGGGCGGCCAATCACTGAAAGCCACCAGCGGCAGAGCCTTTTGAACCACACCCGGCACCCCTGGGCGGGTCAACCATACGAAGGGCTCACCACATCCCGCAGAACAACGTAGGGAGCCTTTTCCACCCTCAGCCTGAGCGGGTCAGGTGGAGGGTGAGGACGGCTTGGACGAGGCTCGTGATCCGGGTCGTCGAGCAGCGGAGCTTGCGGAGAGGCCTCCAGGGCTTGAGGGTGGCGTGGCGACGGCCTGTTTCGACCAGCGCCCGTATCTTCGCGTGGGATCGGTTGTTGGCCTGTTGGCCTGTTGGCCGGTGGACAGGCGGTCCCGTCGGCCGCGGTAAGGGGCGCGTACCGCGCCGCCTGCGCCCTGTTAACCCTCGTCTGCCCAGCAGATGATGCCGGCCTCGGCGAGAGCGGCGATGAGGCCGTCCTCGCGAGCGGCCCGGATGTCATGGACGGCACCGGGAGGGGCCGGTGAAGCTCACAGGAGACGGCCCTTCGGGACGGCGATGATTTGCACATTCATGCCGTGCTTTTTGTGCTTGCCCGAGTAGAAGGGCCGGTCGACGGCGATCCGGTCGATCGGCAGGAGCGTGCCGTCCAGGATGACGAACGCCTTCATGCGCGCTGTGGTCCTCGCTGGGGCCAGGTGCGGGTCAATGGCGGCCAAGACGTCGACGGCCTCGTGTATGTCGCGACACCGACGCCGAACCCGTCGGCGAGTTGGGCGTAGGTGTCCCCGCACCGCAGGTGGGCAAGCACAAGCAGAGCCTGCCGGCCGACGGGAAGCACCGCCGCCAGCGCGTCCCGATCTCGTGTCGCCGAGCCCGTAGCTGCTCGCTCTGGTCGCGCAGGGCGCGGCTGGACAGATCGATCGACGACGGGTAGGCAAGCAAACGAAGCTTCTGGCCAGCATGGGTGATCTTGGTCGTGACCCCAACTACCAGCAGATTCGCCGCGTTGTACAGCTGGCCAACTCGCCCACGGCGCTATCAGGTTGGAAAAAAGCCTTGAGTGAGGTCGCGGCCTGTTTGTCGATGCTCACCCGGCTCAGCCAGCCGCCCGCAGCGGGCATCCGGTGCCAACACGTGCGTCGAGCTCGGCCCGCAGGGCGGCAAGCTGCGCCATACGCGCATCGATAACCTTGATCTTCTCCTCGAACAGCGCGGACAACGCTTCGGCGGTGTCGGGCGCGTTCCGCAGTTCCTCGCCGGTCTGTGCGATCTCGGCCAGCGAGAAGCCGAGCGTCTGCGCGGTGCGGACGTACTGCAGCCAGGGCACTGCCTCCGGCGGGAAGTCGCGATAGCCGTTGGCCAGACGCCGCCCCGTGACGAGACCGATCTTCTCGTAGAAACGGATGGTGTCCCTGGTCAGTCCCGCTTGCGCGGCCAGCTCTCCGATACGCACGGCTCTCCCTGAACTGTGGACTTGACCTTGGACAGTACTTCACTGTTTACCGTCATGGCGTCCGTGCAGGAGACCAGCAGGAGCCTCGCCATGATCCGTCATTTCGCCCCTTCCCGCCGCGCCTATCTGCGCGTCGTACGCACAAGTGCTTGGTACGACCTCGTGGTCACAGGCGGGTTCGCCACGCCGTGGACCTACGCCCTGGTGCACGACGCGCTGTCGAAGCTCGGTGACGCGCTCGGGCTGGGCGCCCTGCCTGCCCTCGACCCGATCGGGATCCTCTACGCGAATCTGATGGGTTCAGTGGTGGTCGTCTGGGCGCTCCTCCGGATCATCAACCCGCTGCCAGTGCATGGACTGTTCGACGGCATCGCGCGCACGCTTTTCGCCGCGTGGCAGGCGTATGCGCTGGCACATGGTGCCCCGCGCTGGCTGTGGTTGTTCTTCGTTGTCGAGGTGGCGTTCGGCGTCGTCCAGCTTGTGCCGTGGTGGCGGGCTCGGCGCACCGACCTTGTGGACCCGTCAAGCGGCGGCCCCCAGGCCACGGACGGCAGCGACTGCAGTCCGGAGAGGATGGGGCCGAGCGCTGCCCGGACGAACCTCACCCGGGCGACCAGCAGTCCGAGCGGCGTACCGATGGCGAGGGCCATGAGGAAGCC
>NZ_JBSFEP010000051.1:0-2717 GCF_053594495.1 Streptomyces sp. NPDC001920 | reverse complement strand
ACACCCAAGGACTCCCCGCCACCAGCATCGCCTGGGGCCTGTGGCAACACACCAGCAACCTCACCGCCCACCTCCACACCACCGACCGCGAACGGATGGCCCGGTCCAGCATCGAGGCCATGCCCACCGAGCACGCCCTCGCGCTCTTCGACGCCGCGCTCGACGAGGGCCGGCCCCTGCTGGTCGCCGCCCGGATGGCTCCCGCCGTCCTGCGCGACCACGCGAAGGCGGGGACGCTGCAGCCGGTGCTGCGCGGACTGGTGCGGGGTGCCTCGGCGCGGCGGGTGGCCGACGCCGGCGGCGAGGACGCGTCCGCGGCCGAGCAGTGGGCGCGGCGGCTCGCGGGACGTACGGCGACCGAGCAGCTGGACACGCTGGTCGAGCTCGTGCGCAGCCACGCTGCGGCCGTCCTGGGGCACGGCGCCCCGACGGCCGTGACGGACGAACTCGCCTTCAAGGAGGCTGGCTTCGACTCGCTCACCGCGGTCGAACTGCGCAACCGGCTGGGGGCGGCCGTCGGTCTGCGTCTTCCGGCGACCGTCGTCTTCGACCATCCCACACCGCGTTCGCTGGGCGAGTTCCTGCGGGGCGAGCTGGCCCCGTCGGAGGCGTCGGTGCAGCACATGCTGATCGCGGAGATCGAAAGGGTGGAAGCGGCCGTGCTGTCCGGTGCGCCCGACGACGGGACGCGGGGCCGGATCGCGGCTCGGCTGCAGGACTTCCTCTTCAAGATCGGCGAGTTCGGGGACTCGGCGTCCGCCCCGGGCCCGGACGCGGAGACGTCCTCCGATGTGACCGGGAAGATCAGCACGGCTTCGGACGAAGAGATCTTCGACTTCATCGACAACGAGTTGTGAGCCGGGCGCCGGCGACCGCCGGCGCCCGCGCGCAATCCCCGAGAACAGCATGGTGACCCGAAAGGCCCGATGTCGCATGACGAACGAGGAGAAACTCCGCGGCTACCTCAAGCGGGTCACCACGGACCTGCACCAGGCGCGCAGGCAACTCCAGGAGTTCGAGTCGAGGAAGCACGAACCCATCGCCGTCATCGGAATGGCCTGCCGCTTCCCGGGTGGCGTCGACTCACCCGAGGCGCTGTGGGAACTCGTCATGGAGGGCCGGGACGTGATCTCGGACTTCCCCGTGAACCGGGGCTGGGACGTCGACGCCCTCTACGACCCCGACCCCGACGTCCCCGGCAGGACCTACGTACGCCAGGGCGGCTTCCTGCACGACGCCGACGGCTTCGACGCCGAGTTCTTCGGCATCAGCCCACGCGAAGCCCTCGCCATGGACCCCCAGCAACGACTCCTGCTCGAAACCGCCTGGGAAGCCGTCGAACGCGCCGGAATCGACCCCACCACCCTCCACTCCACCCCCACCGGCGTGTTCACCGGAGTCATCGGGCAGGAGTACGCGTCCCTGCGCCGCCCCGGGACCGCGGGCGCCGACGGCTATCTCCTCACGGGCATCGCGACGAGTGTCGCCTCGGGCCGGGTCGCGTACAGCCTCGGACTGGAGGGGCCCGCGGTCACCGTCGACACCGCCTGCTCGTCCTCGCTCGTCGCCGTGCACCAGGCCGCGCAGGCCCTGCGCAGCGGTGAATGCGACATGGCGCTCGCCGGCGGGGTCACGGTCATGTCCGATCCGGGCGTCTTCTTCGAGTTCAGCCGTCAGCGGGGCCTCGCGCCGGACGGCCGGTGCAAGTCCTTCGCCGCGGCGGCGGACGGCACCTCGTGGAGCGAAGGCGTGGGCCTCATCCTGCTGGAGCGCCTGTCGGTGGCCGAGCGCAGCGGCCACCCCGTGCTGGCCGTGATCCGCGGCAGCGCGGTCAACCAGGACGGTGCCAGCAACGGACTGACCGCGCCGAGCGGCCCCGCACAACAGCGCGTCATCCGCGCCGCCTTGGCCAACGCCCGGCTCGCCCCCGACCAGGTCGACGCCGTCGAGGCCCACGGCACCGGCACGAAGCTGGGCGACCCCATCGAGGCCCGCGCCCTGCTCTCGACGTACGGGCAGGACCGGGGCGTGGACCGGCCGCTGTGGCTGGCGTCGGTCAAGTCGAACCTCGGGCACACGCAGGCGGCGGCGGGCGTGGCCGGCATCATCAAGATGGTCCACGCGATGGAGCACGGACTGCTGCCCAAGACCCTCCACGTCGACGAGCCGACACCCCATGTGGACTGGGAGACGGGCGCGGTGTCGCTGCTGACCGAGACGGTGCCGTGGCCCGAGACCGGGCGACCCCGCCGGGCGGCGGTGTCGTCCTTCGGTGTGAGCGGCACCAACGCCCATGTCATCCTCGAACAAGCTCCGCCGACGGAGGCCGCGCCCGCGTCACCGGTGGCCTCGGCGGGGACGGTGTACCCCTGGCTGCTGTCGGCTCGTACGCAGGACGCCCTGCGGGCGCAGGCCGCACGACTGCACGCACACGTCCAGGCCCACCCCGAACTCGCCCCGCACGACATCGCGCACGCCCTGGCCACCACCCGCGCCCACCACACCCACCGGGCGGGCATCATCGCCACCGACCGCGACGACTTCCTCCGGCAACTGAACCTCCTCGCCGAAGGCCGGCCCTCACCCGACACCCTCCACGGCACCCCCGACGGCGGACGACTGGCCTACCTCTTCTCCGGGCAGGGCTCACAACACCCCGGCATGGGACGGGAGTTGTACGAGACGCAGCCGGTGTTCGCCGACGCCCTGGACGAGAC
>NZ_JBSFEP010000050.1:0-3201 GCF_053594495.1 Streptomyces sp. NPDC001920 | reverse complement strand
AGACCGGGCGACCCCGCCGAGCAGCGGTGTCCTCCTTCGGCATCAGCGGCACCAACGCCCACCTCATCCTCGAACAAGCCCCCGACCAGCCCGAAGCCGCGGCGCCGGACCCGGTGGCCGGCGAGCCGCGCCCCCTGCCGTGGCCGGTCTCCGCGCGCAGCGAGAAGGCGTTGCGGGCCCAGGCCGCACGGCTGCACTCCTTCGTCCTGGACCACTCCGACGTGGACGTCCACGACATCGGGCACACCCTCACCACCACACGCGCCACCGGCTTCCAGCACCGCGCGGCGATCGTCGGTGCCGACCGTGAAGACTTCCTCGCGGGGCTCGAGGCGCTCGCGCGCGGGGACGGGCACTCCGCGCTCGTGGTGAGCGCGGCGGCCGCGCCGCCCGGCAGGACCGTGTTCGTCTTTCCGGGCCAGGGGTCGCAGTGGCTCGGCATGGCCGACGAACTGCTGGAGACGGCGCCGGTCTTCGCCGAGAAGATCCGTGCGTGCGCGGACGCGCTGGACCCGCTCACGGGATGGTCGCTCGTGGACGCCCTGCGCGGCACGGACGGTGCTCCGGAGCTGGACCGCGTGGACGTCGTCCAGCCGGCCCTGTTCGCGGTGATGGTGTCGTTGGCCGCCCTGTGGCGCTCCTTCGGCGTCGAGCCGGACGCGGTGATGGGGCACTCGCAGGGCGAGATCGCCGCGGCGCACGTAGCGGATGCGCTGTCCCTGGAGGATGCCGCGCGCGTCGTGGCGCTGCGGAGCAAGGCCATCACCGCCCTCGCCGGAACCGGTGGCATGGCGTCCGTGCCGCTGCCGGTGAACACCGTGCGCGAGCGGCTCGCCGCCTGGGGCGATCGGCTCGGCGTGGCCGCGGTCAACGGGCCCCGGTCCACCGTGATCGCCGGTGAGCACACCGCGGTCGACGAGGCGGTGGCGGCGTACCGGGCCGACGGCGTGCGGGCCCGACGTATCCCCGTCGACTACGCCTCGCACACCCCGCACGTGGAGGCGATCCAGGATCAGGTCCTCGACGCGCTCGGGTCGCTCGCGCCGCGCGCCGCGCGGATCCCGTTCTACTCGACCGTCACCGCCGGCCCGGTGGACACCACGGAACTGGACGCCGGGTACTGGTACCGCAACCTGCGCCGGACGGTCCGCTTCGAGGAGACCACCCGGGCCCTGCTGGACGACGGTCACGGGCTCTTCATCGAGGCGAGCCCCCATCCGGTGCTCACGGTCGGACTCCAGGAGACCGTCGACGCGTACGGTGCCGACGCCGCCGTGCTGGAGTCGCTGCGACGCTCCGAGGGCGGCGTGGGCCGGTTCACGGCCTCACTCGCGCGGGCGTACACCCACGGCGTGGACGTGAACTGGCTCGGCGCCTTCGCGCACCGGACCGCGAGGACGGTGCCCCTTCCGACGTACGCCTTCCAGCACACGACGTACTGGCTCGACGCTCCGGCGCCTTCCGACGTCCGCGCGTCCGGAATGAACCGGGCGGACCACCCGCTGCTCGGCGCCGTCACCGAACTGCCCGACGGCGGGCACCTGTTCACCGGATCGGTGTCCATGGACCGCTTCCCCTGGCTGGGCGATCACAGGGTGTTCGGGAGCGTGCTGCTGCCGGGCGCGGCTTTCACGGAGGCCGCGCTGCACGTGGCGCGGCACATCGGCGCGGCGGGAGTGGAGGAGTTGACGCTGCACGCGCCGCTGGTGCTGGCCGAACGGGAGGCCGCCGACCTGCAGGTGATCACGAACCGCGTGGACGACGCGGGCGAAGGTCCCGGCGACGGGGCCGGTGACGGGGCCAGGTACGGCATCACGATCCGCTCCCGATCGACCGTTCCGGCGACGGACGGCGGTGCAGATGCGGGTGCGGGTACGGAGTGGACGGTGCACGCGACCGGGTTCCTCACGGCGGCCGAGCCGCCCGAGCCCGCCGGTCGGCCGGGTGTGTGGCCGCCCGCCGGTGCGCAGCCCGTCGGCCTCGACGACTTCTACGAGCGTCTCGGCGACATGGGTGTCGGGTACGGGGACGCCTTCCGAGGTGTGCGCGCCGCCTGGCGCAAGGGCGACGAACTCTTCGCGGAGCTGGCGGGGGTGCCGGAGCCGGACGGGTCTTCCGGCGGTTCGGGGGGCGACGCCCGCAGCAAGGGGTTCGGCGTGCATCCCGCGCTGCTGGACGCCGCGTTGCAGCTCGTCTTCCTGCGTCCCTCGGAGTCGGACGCGGCCATGGGGGTGGTTCTGCCGTTCAGCTGGTCCTCGGTGTCCCTGCACTCCGTCGGCGCTAGGGCGGAACGGTTCCTCGCCCGGGTGTCGCCCGGCCCGAACGACGGTGTCCGGGTCGAGCTGGCCGACGAGCGGGGGCGACCGGTCGCCTCGATCGGGTCACTGACGGTACGGCCGGTGACGGCCGCGCAGCTGGAGCGTGCGGCGGGAGGGCCCCAGCGGCTGTTCCACGTCACATGGCAGGCGCTGCGGACGCCGTCGGACGAGAGCGTCGCTCCGCTCGGCCCGTGGGCGCTCCTGGAGCCGGCCGACGACAATGGCGCCGGTGACGGGGACGGTGGCGGCCGTGGCCTGATCGGCCGCTACGGCGATCTGTCCGCCCTGGGGGCAGCGGTCGACGCAGGCAAGCGGGTGCCCGCGCTGGTGGTGGCCCGGTTCGGCGCTGACGGCACCCCCGCGTACGAGGACGGGGAGCCGCGCGAGCCCGTCGGACGGGTGCACGAGGCGACACGGGAGGCGCTCGCGCTGCTGCAGCGGTGGCTCGCGGACGACCGTTTCACCGACGCGCGGCTCGTCGTGGCGACGCGTAACGCCGTGTCAGGCGGGCCCGCGACACCCGCGGGTGACGGCGGGGCCGTGGATCTGGTCGGGGCCTCGGTGTGGGGCCTGGTCCGGTCCGCCCAGGCGGAGAACCCGGGGCGGTTCGTCCTGTTGGACATGGACGCGGAGCCGGACGCCGCCCTGAGCCGTGCCGGCACGGGCCTGGCGGCGGCGCTGGGGAGCGGGGAACCGCAACTCGCCCTGCGCGACGGCACCGTTCTGGTGCCCCGGCTGGCCCGGGTCCCCGCCCCGGTGACAGCCGCGCGAACGGCACCGGATCACGACGTGCCCAGGTCCCTGGATCCGGAGGGGACCGTCCTGATCACCGGCGGCACCGGAACCCTGGGCAGCCTCATCGCCCGCCACCTCGTCACCCACC
>NZ_JBSFEP010000049.1:0-3595 GCF_053594495.1 Streptomyces sp. NPDC001920 | reverse complement strand
ACCTCGAAATCGGACCCCACCCCACCCTCACACCCCACATCCACACCACCCTCGACCAGCAACCCACCCCACACACCATCACCCACACCCTCCACGCCGAGAAGCGCGAGACGCGTACGCTGCTCACGGCCGTAGCCCGGCTCCACACCGCCGGCGCACTCGTCGACTGGGCCGCCGTCCTTCCCGAACCCGAGACGACCGGACGGCACGGTGCGGCCGCCCTGCTGCCCACCTATCCGTTCCAGCACTCCGGTTACTGGATCAAGGAGCCCCTGCCGGGCGGTGACCCCGCGGAGCTGGGACTCGGTGCCGCCGACCACCCGATGCTGGGGGCCGTGAGCGAACTGCCCGATGGTGGCCTCGTCCTCACCGGCAGCGTCTCGCTGGACTCCCACCCGTGGCTGGCCGACCACACGATCGCCGGCACCGTCCTGATGCCGGGTACCGCCCTGGTCGAGCTGGCCCTGTACGCGGCCGGACGGAGCGGTTGCGGCGGGGTCAGGGAGCTGACGCTGCAGAGCCCGCTGGTCCTCCCGGAGACCGGGGGCGTCCAACTGCGTGTCACCGTAGGGCCGCCCGACGACTCGGGCGACCGTACGGTCCTGATCCACTCGCGGCCCCGCCCGTCCGGTTCGGGTGACAGGGCCGCGGCTCCGTTCGACCGGCCGTGGACGGTTCACGCCGACGGTGCGCTCGGCGCGGCGGAGGTCGTGCCATCTAGCGCAGTGTCCGCGTGGCCGCCCGAAGGGGCGCGCCCGGTGGACGTGACGGATTTCTACGAGCGGCTGACGGACCGGGGGTACACCTACGGCCCGCTCTTCCAGGGGCTAGACGCGGCATGGCGGCACGGGGAAACGCTGTACGCCGAAGTGGCATGGCCCGAGGACGCCGCCACCGGAGCCGACGATCACCGGTACGGACTCCATCCGGCCCTCCTGGACGGCGCCCTGCATCCGCTCGCCCTGGACCCGGACAGCCCGGCAGGCGAGGACGGCGAGACGGACGCGGCGACGGCGGCCGTACGGCTGCCGTTCTCCTGGTCGGGCGTGACCTTGCACATGGCCGGCGCGGGGCGGCTGCGGGTCCGTCTCGCCCCTACCGGCGAGGGAGCCGTCGAACTGGAGATCACGGACGCCGCGGGCACTCCCGTCGCCGGCGTCCGGTCGGTCGCGACCCGCCCGGTCTCCGTGGACCGGCTCGCGGCACTGGGCGCCGACCAGCGGGACGCACTGTACCGACTGGACTGGGCCGTACTGCCGTCGCCCGGGCGCACGGCGGCGGAGATGCCCCCGGGCGGCAGCGCTCCGGTCGTCCTCGAAGGCGCCCGCCTCGACCTCGCCGCGCTGGGCCGGGCCATCGACAACGGTCTCCCGGTGCCCGGCACCGTCGTGCTGCCCTGCGTACCCGCCCCTACGGCGGGATCCGACACCGTGGCGGGGGTCCACGCCGCGACGCTGCAGGCGCTCGACGCGGTCCGGGCATGGCTGGCGGACACGCGGTATGCCTCCTCACAGTTGGCCGTGGTCACCTCGGGCGCCGTGGCCATCGAGCCCACCGAGGACGTGCCGGACCTCGGCCATGCCGCGGTCTGGGGGCTCGTACGGGCCGCACAGTCCGAGAACCCCGGCCGTTTCGTCCTGGTCGACCTCGACATCCCGCACGCCGCCGACGGCTGGGAGTCGCTGCTGAACAGCGCCCTCGCCACCGGTGAGCCGCAGCTCGCCGTGCGGCGGGGCCTCCTCCACGCGCCGCGCCTGGCGCGCGCCGTCACCGCGTGGGACGGTACCCCGGGGACACCGCTGGACCCGGACGGCACCGTACTGATCACCGGAGGCACCGGCGGCCTGGGCGGGCTCGTCGCCGCTCACCTGGTCCGTGCGCACGGCGTACGGCATCTGCTGCTGTGCGGCCGTCGCGGCCCCGAGGCTCCCGGCGCCGAACAACTGCGCGCGGAGCTCGAGGAGCTCGGTGCCCGTGTGACCGTAGTGGCGTGCGACGTGGCCGATCCCGAGAGGGTGCGTGGCCTCGTCGCCGCGGTGCCCGCCGCGCATCCGCTCATCGCGGTCGTCCACGCGGCGGGAGCCCTGGACGACGGTTTGGTGGGGTCGCTGACCGATCAGCGGCTCGGGGAGGTGTTGCGACCGAAGGTCGACGCGGCCTGGAACCTGCATCACTCGACGCGCGACATGGAGCTCGCCGCGTTCGTGATGTTCTCCTCCGCCGCCGGCATCCTGGGCAACCCCGGGCAGGGCAACTACGCGGCGGCCAATACCTTCCTGGACGCCCTCGCCCACCACCGGCAAGCGGCGGGCCTGCCGGCCACGTCACTGGCGTGGGGTCTGTGGGAGGACGCCGGCGGCATGGCGGACACCCTCGACCGGTCCACCCAGGGCCGGTTCTCCCGTACCGGACTCGTGCCGTTCGCGCCGGAGCAGGCCCTGTCCCTCCTGGACGTCGCGCTGCACACGCCGGCCGAGCCACTGCTCGTTCCTGTACGGCTCGACCTCGCCGCGCTGCGCGGCGCAGGCGTCCGGGCAGCGGGAGACCTTCCCGCCGTCCTGCGCGGCCTGGTCCGTGTTCCCGCCGCGCGTCGCGGCGCACCGGCCGGTACGGCGTCGCCGGCAGAGGCACTCGCCGGGCTCCCGCCCGCCGAGCAGGAGCGGTACCTGCTGGACCTCGTCCGCGGCCGGACCGCGGCCGTGCTCGGGCACGGTTCCGCCGAGGACGTCCCGCCTCAGCGGCCGTTCCAGGAACTCGGGTTCGACTCGCTCACGGCGGTCGAGCTGCGCAACCAGCTGGACGCGGCGACCGGCCTGCGGCTGCCGGCCACGCTGATCTTCGACTACCCGACAGCACACGCCCTGGCCGCCCATCTGCACGCCCGGCTGGTGGGCGAGCGGCCCGCGACGGACGGCGGGCCTGCCGGCAACGCCCCCGCCCGTCGTGAGGACGAACCGATCGCCATCGTCTCCATGGCCTGCCGCTATCCCGGTGGCGTGCGTTCCCCCGGCGAGCTGTGGGAGCTGGCCGCCAACGGGGAGGAAGGCGTGGGGGACTTCCCGTCGAACCGAGGTTGGAACGTCGAGGAGCTCTTCGACCCGGATCCCGAAGCGGCCGGCAAGAGTTACACCCGGCACGGCGGATTCCTGTACGACGCCGACGAGTTCGACCCGGACTTCTTCGGTATCAGCCCGCGGGAAGCCCTGGCGATGGACCCGCAGCAGCGGCTGCTGCTGGAACACTCCTGGGAGGCCGTCGAGCGCTCGGGCATCCCTGCCGACTCCTTGCGTGGCAGCGCCACGGGCGTCTTCGTGGGCGTGATGTACGGCGACTACGGAGGCCGCCTCCTCCAGCAGGCCCCGGCGGGCTTCGAGGGGTACGTGGGCACCGGCAACTCGTACAGCGTGGCGTCGGGGCGGATCTCCTACACGTTCGGGTTCGAGGGACCGGCGGTCACCGTCGACACCGCCTGCTCGTCCTCACTGGTCGCCGTGCACCTCGCCGCCCAGGCCCTGCGCAACGGCGAGTGCGACATGGCGCTCGCCGGCGGCGTCACCGTCATGGCCACACCGGCCACCTTCGTCGAGTTCAGCCG
>NZ_JBSFEP010000048.1:0-3978 GCF_053594495.1 Streptomyces sp. NPDC001920 | reverse complement strand
CCTGGCCCGAGACCGGGCGACCCCGCCGAGCAGCGGTGTCCTCCTTCGGCATCAGCGGCACCAACGCCCACCTCATCCTCGAACAAGCCCCCGACCAGCCCGAATCACCCCCCACGACAGTCGACACCCCCACACCCTGGCTCCTGTCCGCACGTACGCAGGACGCCCTGCGGGCGCAGGCCGCACGACTGCACGCACACGTCCAGGCCCACCCCGAACACGCCCCGCACGACATCGCGCACGCCCTGGCCACCACCCGCGCCCACCACACCCACCGGGCCGCCGTGGTCGGCACGGACACCGCCGAGCTGCTCGAAGCGCTGCGCGCCCTCGCGGAGGGAGACACCGCCTCCGGGGCGTCCGTCGTGACGGGTTCGGCCGCGCACGCGGCGAAGCCCGTCTTCGTGTTCCCCGGTCAGGGCGCGCAGTGGGTCGCAATGGCCGACGGGCTGCTCGACGACTCGCGGGCGTTCCGCGAGTGCGTCGAGGCCTGCGAGGCCGCGTTCGCGCCGTACCTGGACTGGTCGGTGCTGTCGGTGCTCCGCCAAGAGGCAGAGGCGCCGTCGCTCGACCGCGTCGACGTCGTGCAGCCGGTGCTGTTCACGATGATGGTGTCCCTGGCCGCCGCGTGGCGTGACCTGGGGGTGGAGCCGGCGGCCGTGGTGGGGCATTCGCAGGGTGAGATAGCCGCCGCGCACATCGCCGGGGGCCTGTCACTGGACGATGCCGCCCGGGTGGTGGCGCTGCGCAGCCAGGCCTGGTTGGAACTGTCCGGGCAGGGCGGCATGGCCGCGGTCGCGCTCAACGCGGAGGAGCTGCGGCTGCGCCTGGAGCGCTGGGGCGACCGGCTCTCCGTCGCGGCCGTGAACAGCCCGGGCACCGCCTCCGTCGCCGGGTACCCGGACGCCCTGGCCGAGCTGATCGACGAACTGCGGGCCGACGGTATCGACGCCCGGTCCATCCCGGGCGTGGACACCGCCGGGCACTCGGCACAGGTGGACGTGTTCCACGACCATCTCCTCAAGGTGCTGGCGCCCGTGTCGCCGCGCTCCTCGGCGGTGCCGTTCTACTCGACGGTGACGGGCGGCCCACTCGACACGGCGGAGCTGGGCGCGCCGTACTGGTACCGCAACATGCGCGAGCCGGTGCGGTTCGAGGCGGCGTCGCGGGCCCTGCTCGCCGACGGCCACACACTGTTCGTGGAGCTGAGCACGCATCCGCTGCTGGGATCGTCGCTCCAGGAGACCATCGCCGACGCCGGGCGGGACGCGGCGGTCCTCCATACCCTGCGCCGTGACCACGGTGGCGTCCGGCGGCTGCTGACCGCGGTGGCACACGCGCACACCCACGGGGCGTCCGTGGACTGGGCGGGCGTCTTCGCCGGTACGGAGGCCCGGCCGGTGGCGTTGCCGACGTACGCCTTCCAGCGGCGGCCGTACTGGCTGGAGGCCCCGGCGGTGGCGGACGTGACCGCGGCCGGCCTGGCCGGCGCGGAGCATCCGCTGCTCAGTGCCACGGTCGAGCTGCCCGACGCGGACGGTCTCGTGTTCACGGGGCTGCTGTCGACGCAGAGCCATCCGTGGCTGGCCGAACACACTGTGCGGGACACCGTGTTGCTGCCGGGTACCGGTTTTCTGGACCTGCTGCTGCACGCCGGCGCACAGGCCGGCTGTGACCGGATCGACGACCTGACCCTTCAGGCGCCCCTCGTTCTCCCGGCGAAGGGTGCGGTGCAGATCCAGATCTCCGTGGGCGCGGCGGACGAGCGGGGCCGTCGCTCCTGCGCGGTGCATTCACGGCCGGAGGGCGGGGAGCCGGGCAGCCCATGGACATGCCACGGCACCGGCCTGCTCGCCGCGGAGGACGCGCCGGTGACGGCCGCGGCGTCGTCGAGTGCCTGGCCCCCGGAGGGTGCGGTCGCGGTGGACACCGAGGACGTGTACGAGCGGCTCACGGAGTTCGGACTCGGGTACGGCACGACGTTCCGTGGGCTGCGGGCCGCCTGGCGCGACGGTGACGCGCTGTGTGCCGAGGTGTCCCTCCCCGAGGGGACCGACACCGACGGCTTCAGTGTGCACCCCGCGCTGCTGGACGCCGCGCTGCACACCATCGCTCTGCTGGACGCGGGCTCCGACGGCGGGCCGCTCTCCGGCCCGATACGGCTGCCCTTCGCGTGGACGGGAGTGACCCTGCACGCGGTCGGCGCGAGCCGGCTGCGGGTGCGGCTGACACCTACGGGTCAGGACTCCGTGACGCTGACGGTCTCCGACCCGTCGGGCGGCGCTGTCGCCACCGTCGAGTCGCTGACCCTGCGGGCCGTGGACGAGGACGAGTTGGCGGCCGGGGCAGCCGACCTGCACCACTCGCTGTTCCACGTGGGCTGGAGCGCCGTGCCCGCTCCGCTGCCCGAGCCGGCCGGACCGCCGGCCGCCGTCATCGGGGACGGGTCGCCGTCCGCGTACGCCGATCTCGCGGCGCTGGTGGAGGCCGTGGACGCGGGCGCGCCGGTGCCGGAGACGCTGGTGGTCGTCTGCTCCGGTGGCGACGGATCCGCGGAGGACGCCGATCCGGTGGCGCGTACCCAGGAGCTGACCCGCGAGATCCTGGACGTGGTGCGGCCGTGGCTCGCCGATGAGCGCTTTTCCTCGACGCATCTGCTCGTCGCCACGCGGCGGGCGGTCGCCATACACGCCGGCGAGGGAGTCCTCGACATCGCCGCGTCCGCGGTACGCGGCTTCGTCCGGGTCGCACAGTCCGAGAACCCGGACCGGATCACCCTCGTCGACCTGGACGACGACACCGCCGTCTCGGCCGATCTGGTATCCGTCGTGCGCGGCGCGCGGGAGCCCGAACTGGCACTGCGGGCCGGGGTCTGCCACGTGCCCCGGCTGGCGCACGCCTACGCCGCGCCGCCACTGCGGATTCCGGACCGGCACGACTGGCGGCTGGAGGCGAGCGGCCGGGCCACGCTGGAGACGCTGGCCGTGATCGACAATCCGGTGGCCCGGCAGCCGTTGGCGGACGGCGAGGTGAGGATCTCCGTCCGGGCGGCCGGTGTGAACTTCCGGGACGTCCTCGTCGCGCTCGCCATGGTCCCCGGGCAGGAGACCATCGGCAGCGAGGCGGCCGGGGTGGTCACCGAGGTGGGCCCGGGCGTCACCGGTGTCGTCGTCGGGGACCGGGTCATGGGCCTGTTCGAGGGGTCGCTGAGCCCGGTCGCGGTCACCGACCACCGGTTGGTCGTGCCGGTGCCGGCCGGATGGAGCGACGCTCAGGCGGCCTCCGCTCCGGTCGCGTTCCTGACCGCGTACTACGGGCTCAAGGAGCTGGTGGGGCTGCGCCCCGGTCAGCGGGTGCTGGTGCATGCCGCCACCGGCGGCGTGGGATTGGCGGCGCTCCAACTGGCCGGTCATCTGGGCGCCGAGGTGTTCACGACCGCAAGTCCCGCCAAACAGCATGTGCTGCGCGCCCGGGGTTTCGACGACGATCACATCGCCAACTCACGGACGCTGGACTTCGAGAAGCAGTTCCTCTCCGTCACAGGGGGGCTCGGGGTCGACGTCGTCCTGAACTCGCTCGCCCAGGAGTTCGTCGACGCCTCACTGCGGCTGGTGGCACCGGGTGGCCACTTCCTGGAGATGGGCAAGACCGACATCCGTGACGCCGTCGCGGTGGGTGAGACCCATCCCGGTGTGCGGTACCAGGCGTACAACCTGGACCAGGAGGGGCCGGACTGCGTACGGCGGATGCTGGGCGAGCTCGCGGAGCTCTTCGAGCGCGGCGTGCTGGAGCCGTTGCCGACCACGAGCTGGGACATGCGGCACGCCCCGGAGGCGTTCCGTCATCTCAGCCAGGCACGGCACATCGGCAAAGTGGCGCTCACCGTGCCCAGGTCCCTGGATCCGGAGGGGACCGTCCTGATCACCGGCGGCACCGGAACCCTGGGCAGCCTCATCGCCCGCCACCTCGTCACCCACC
>NZ_JBSFEP010000047.1:0-4350 GCF_053594495.1 Streptomyces sp. NPDC001920 | reverse complement strand
CAGGCCCCAGTGGTGGAGGAGTCGGTGGAGGGCGGTTTCGATGGCGAAGAGGGCGGGTTGGGTGTAGCGGGTCTGGTCCAGGAGGGCGGCTTGGGTGGTGCCGGGTTCGGCGAACATGATGTCGCGTAGGGGGTGTTCGAGGTGGGGGTCGAGTTGGGCCCATGTCTCGTCCAGGGCGTCGGCGAACACCGGCTGCGTCTCGTACAACTCCCGTCCCATGCCGGGGTGTTGTGAGCCCTGCCCGGAGAAGAGGAAGGCGACTCCCGGCTGGTCGACGGCGATGCCGCGGACGGCGTCGGCCGGAGGCAGGCCCTCCGCCAGCAGTCGCATCCCGTCCATGAGTTCGGCCCGGTCGTCGCCGACGACGGCGGCCCGGTGGGCGAAGTGCGTACGAGCCGTTGCGAGCGCATGCGCGATCTCGCCGCGACCGACGGACAGCGGCGACTCGGAGACAGCTGTGTGCAGACGCGCCGCCTGGGCCCGTAGGGCCTCCTCGCCACGTCCCGAGACGAGCCAGACCGACGGCGTACGGCGAACGCCGCCGTCCCGGTCTGCGGGCGGCGCGGGTGTCGCGGGCACCGGCTCCGGTGCCGCCTCGGGCGCCGGGGCCTGTTCGAGGATGACGTGCGCGTTGGTGCCGCTGATGCCGAAGGACGAGACACCCGCCCGACGCGGCCGCCCGGTCCCCGGCCACGGAACGCTCTCGGTGAGCAGCGCGACCGCGCCCCGTTCCCAGTCCACATGCGGGGTCGGCCTGTCTACATGCAGCGTCCTGGGCAGAACGCCGTGCCGCATCGCCTCGACCATCTTGATGATGCCGGCGACCCCGGCCGCGTTCTGGGTGTGGCCGATGTTCGACTTGATCGCGCCCAGATGGAGGGGCTGGGCCGCCGGCCGGTCCTGGCCGTACGTGGCGAGCAGGGCCTCCGCCTCGATGGGGTCGCCCAGCTTCGTGCCGGTGCCGTGGGCCTCGACGGCGTCGACCTGGTCAGGGGCGAGCCGGGCGTTGGCCAAGGCGGCGCGGATGACGCGCTGTTGTGCGGGGCCGCTCGGCGCGGTCAGTCCGTTGCTGGCACCGTCCTGGTTGACCGCGCTGCCGCGCACCACCGCCAGGACCGGGTGGCCGTTGCGCTCCGCGTCCGACAGCCGCTCCAGCAGCAGCACTCCGACGCCCTCGGCCCACACCGTGCCGTCGGCGGCGGCTGCGAACGACTTGCAGCGCCCGTCCCGGGCCAGACCGCGCTGCCTGCTGAACTCGACGAAGCCCGCGGGCGTCGCCATCACGGTCACGCCGCCCGCCAGAGCCAGGGCGCAGTCACCCCCGCGCAGCGCCTGCGCGGCCTGGTGCACGGCGACGAGCGAGGACGAGCAGGCCGTATCGATACTGACCGCCGGCCCCTCCAGACCGAGAACGTACGCGATACGACCCGAGGCGATACTCAGGGACGCGTTGGCCATCAGCAGACCCTCGGATTCCGCGGTGCGCGGGGCACGCAGCGACACGTACTCCTGCCCGGCGATACCGGTGAACACGCCGGTGGGGGTGGAGTGGAGGGTGGTGGGGTCGAGTCCGGCGCGTTCGACGGCTTCCCAGGCGGTTTCGAGCAGGAGTCGTTGCTGGGGGTCCATGGCGAGGGCTTCGCGTGGGCTGATGCCGAAGAACTCGGCGTCGAAGCCGTCGGCGTCGTGCAGGAAGCCGCCCTGGCGTACGTAGGTCCTGCCGGGGACGTCGGGGTCGGGGTCGTAGAGGGCGTCGACGTCCCAGCCCCGGTTCACGGGGAAGTCCGAGATCACGTCCCGGCCCTCCGCGACCACCCGCCACAGATCCTCCGGAGACCGGATGTCCCCGGGGTACCGGCACGCCATGCCGACGATGGCGATCGGCTCGGTGCCGGCGGCCTCGGCGTCGTGCAGGCGGCGCTGCGTCTGCCGCAGATCGGCCATGACGCGCTTGAGGTACGCCAGCAGTTTCTCTTCGTTGTCAGCCATTGCCGTGGGTCCCGTCGCCTGTCGGGGCCGAACCGCCGTCACCGTGCGGTGCCTGCCCCAGTTCCCGATCGATCAAGTCGAAGATCTCCTCGGCCGACGCCGAGTCCAACGCTCCCGCATCTGCCCCCGCTCGGACGTCGGCCGCCGGCCCGCCCGCGAGCTGGTGCGTCTCGCCGTCGGCCCGCAGCCGCCACGCCAGCCGCTCCAGCCGCTCCGCGAGCCGTCGGCGGTCCTCCGCCGCTGTGGCACCGTCCTCCAGCAGGCCGGGCACGGCGCGTTCCAGGGCGTCCAACTCCCGTTGCACCTGCGGAAACTCCGCCATGGCCGGGGGCGGGGCGAGCTCGGTACGCAGATGGGTGGCCAGGGCCAGCGGAGTGGGGTGGTCGAAGACCACACCGGCGGACAGCTTCAGACCCGTGTTTGCGTACAGCCGGTTGCGCAGCTCCACCGACGTCAGCGAGTCGAAGCCGAGATCCTTGAACGCCCGGTCGGGCCCGATGGCGATCCCGGCGTCCTCCTGATGGTGGAGGACGTCCTTCGCCGAGTCCCGGACCACACCGAGCAGAAGGTCCAGCTGCTCCTGTTCGGTGAGCGGGGCGAGCCGCTCAGTCAGGCCCGCGCGGACGGCACCCGCGTCGGCTGCGCCCGCGGCACGCGCCGCACCCCTCGAAGCGGTATCGGCCTCGCCGAGAGCACGACGCACTTCGGGCAGCTCGCTCAGCAATGGGCTCGGCCGACCCGAGGTGAACCCCGGAACGAACCGCTCCCAATCGATGTCGGCGACGGCGAGGAACGTCTCGTCGTCCTCGACGGCACGCACCATCACGGCGATGGCGTCCGCGGGCGCCATCGCCAGCACGCCCCGCCGGTCCATGTACTCCGCGACACCGTCGAGCGCCAGCATGCCGCCACCGCCCCACGCACCCCAGGCGATCGACGTCGCCGTGCGTCCTCGGGCGCGCCGCTCGGCGGCGAAGACATCCAGGAACGCGTTCCCCGCTGCGTAAGCGCCATTGCTGCCGCTGCCCCACACCGCCGCGTTGGACGAGAACACGATGAACGCGTCCAGCGGAGTGTCGCCCAGCGCGTCGTCCAGATGCAGGGCGCCGGCCACCTTGCCGGCCACCACATCCGCGAAGCCGTCCAGGGTCAGCTCGTCGACCTTTGCGAACCGCTGCGCCACGCCCGCCGCGTGCACCACCGCCGACAGCGGGCTGCTCGCGGGCACCGCCGAGAGCAGACGGCCCACGTCCTCCCGGGACGCCATGTCGCACGCCACGACGGTCACCTTCACGCCGAGCGCGTTCAGCTCCGACTCCAGCTCGGCCACGCCCGGCGCCTCGCCACCGCGACGGCCGGCGAGCACCAGATGCTCGGCACCGGCACCCGCGCACCAACGGGCCACATGAGCACCGATGCCACCCGTACCGCCCGTGATCAACACCGTGCCGCGCGGACGCCACGCGCGATGTCCGAGCGCACCGGCCGCCTTCGACGGGGTGCGGACCAGACGGCAGGCCAGCGCCCCGCCGGAGCGCAACGCGACCTGGTCCTCGCCGATCGCACCCGAGAGGACACGGACAAGCGCGACGACCGACTCGCCGTCCACTTCCTCGGGCAGATCCAGCAGACCGCCCCACCGCTCGGGCTGCTCCAGCGCGACGGAGCGGCCCAGCCCCCACACCTGGGCCTGGCCAGGGCGGGCCGCGGGGTCGCCGTGCCCGGTGCGCACCGCGCCACGCGTCACCGTCCACAGCCTGCCGCTCCCGGACCGGTCCGCCATGGCCTGGGCGAGCGCCAAGGTGGCGGCCACACCTCGCGGCACCGCCGGGTGGGCCGGGTGCGGCGCGTCGTCGAGGGGGAGCAGCGACAGCACGCCACCGAGCTCGTCCGGCCCGTCCGCCCCGACACGGAGGTGATCGGCCAGCAGCTGCCGGTCCGCGTTCGCCGTGTCCACCGCGACGCGTTCGACGCGCGCGCCGTGCTCGGTCAGCGCACGCTCGGCCCAGGCCGCCCACGCGTCGCCCGAGCCGGTCATGTCCTCCGCGGGGACCATCAGCAACCACGTCCCGGCCAGCAGCGGGTCGGGCCCCGGGCGCGACGCCGCCAACGGCCGCCACACCACGCGGTACGTCCACCGGTCGGGACCCGACAGCGCGGACCGAGCCGCACTCGGCCGGGCCCGCTCGGCGTCCTCCAGCCAGTAACGGCGGTGCTGGAAGGCGTACGTGGGGAGGTCGGGGCGGGTTGTGGTGTGCGGCAGGACGGTGTTCCAGGTGGGTGGGTGGCCTTGGGTGTGGAGGGTGGTGAGGGCGGTGGTGAGGGTGGTTGTTTCGGGGTGGTCGGTGTGGAGGGTGTGGG
>NZ_JBSFEP010000046.1:0-4421 GCF_053594495.1 Streptomyces sp. NPDC001920 | reverse complement strand
ATCGTCGAGATCGCCGACCGCGACGACCTGTACGGCAACCCGCGCCACCCCTACACCCGGGCGCTGCTGTCCGCCGTACCCGAGGCGACCGTGGACGAGGTCCCGGCCCGCGAGCGCATCCGCCTCCAGGGCGACGTGCCGTCCCCGATCAACCCGCCCTCCGGCTGCCGCTTCCGCACCCGCTGCTGGAAGGCGACGGAGAAGTGCGCGAGCGAGGCCCCGCCGCTGGTCCAGGTCGAGGGCAACAAGCCCGGCCACCTGACCGCCTGCCACTACCCGGAGACCGACGAGGCGGCTCCCGCGGCCGCTCTGTCCAAGGACCCCCAGACGGCGGCCTGACACACCCCTTTTTCCGTCAGCCGCCGCTCACGGAACGGACTTTCACCGGCCCATTGACCCGAGCCCATGAACGTCCGGTTCCAGGGGAAGGAGGGCCCGTGCCTCGCCGGCACGGGCCCTCGCCGTTTCGGCACGGGTCGCCTCAGGGCGCCGCCATCGGCCGCCCGGAGCCGTACTGGGGGTGGCCGGGGGCGACGCCCCCGTCGGGGCGCTCGGTGCCGAGGCCCGCTCGGCCGCCCCGGCCCGACCGAGCCCGCAGCGCTCACCTACGTTGGGGAGATGGCCCTTCACCTGCGCGGCACCGTACTGCCCCACGGAACCACCGGTGATCTCTGGATCCTCGGCGACCGCATCACCTTCGACCGCCCGTCGGCCGAGACGGAGACGGTGGCCGACGGCGGTTTCCTGCTTCCCGGGCTCGTCGACGTGCACACCCACCCGGGGTCCCGGTCGCAGGAGGAGGCGCGCTGGGACCCCGAGGCGTTCGCCGAGCAGATCGCCGCGCACCGGGATGCCGGAACGACGGCGTTACGGTTCCCCGGGCTGCTCGGCGAGATCCCGGACGAGCTGCGCGGGGCGCCGGACACGCCCCGCATGATCACCGCCGGGCGCTGGCTCGCCTGGGCGGGGCTGTCGAAGAGCGCCGACTTCCACACGGTGACCGACGACCTGGTCGCCGCGGCCGTCGCCGAGGCCGAGGCCCATGACGGCTGGTGCAAGCTCATGGGCGACTGGGACTTCGAAGCGGACCCCGTTCCCTACGAGCTGCTGCGCGCCGTCACCGACGCGGTGCACACGGCGGGAGGCAGGGTCGCCGCGCACTGCCAGTCCGCGCGGGGTGTGCTCAACGCGGCGCGGGCGGGCGTCGACTCGATCGAGCACGGCATGGGGATGCCC
Source organism: Streptomyces sp. NPDC001920 (assembly GCF_053594495.1). Lineage (NCBI taxonomy): Bacteria > Bacillati > Actinomycetota > Actinomycetes > Kitasatosporales > Streptomycetaceae > Streptomyces > Streptomyces sp. NPDC001920. The sequence continues at coordinate 3,185 of NZ_JBSFEP010000046.1, read as the reverse complement.
GAGGAGTGCGTGGAGCTGCTGGCCTCGCACGGCGGTGCCTACGTCCCCACACTGACCGCCTTCGCCCGCAGCGCGTCCCGGATCATCGACAACCCCCGCGGCCGACTCTGGCACGAAGGCCACCGCATCATGATCCGCCGGGTCCGCGAGGCCCATGACGCCGGCGTCACCGTCCTCGCAGGCACGGACTGCGCCCCCTTCGGCAACATCGCCACCGAGGTCGAGCACCTGATCGCCGCCGGACTCCCGGCGGACGTGGCGGTAGGGGCGGCGAGCTGGGCGGCCCGGGACTTCCTGAGGCTGCCGGGGCTGGTCGAGGGCGGGCTCGCCGACGTCACCGTGTACGACGCGGATCCGCGGCTGGAGCCGGCCGTACTGCGGCATCCTCGGCGGATCGTGCTGCGAGGGCGGGTGGTGCGCTGATCCGGGCCGGCAGCCGGACTCAGGCTTGCGGGGCCACCAGCTCCACCTCGAAGCCGTCCGTGTTCTCCAGGTAGGCGGCGTAGTGCTCGGGCCCACCCGCAGGGGGATGCCGGTCCGGGAAGAGCAGCGTCCAGCCGTGCCGCGGCGCCTCCTCGACCAGCGCGTCGAGTTCCCCGCGGCCGCCCGGCACAGGGAAGGCGAGGTGATTCAGTCCGGGCAGCAGCCGGTCGTGCCGGTCACCGCGCAGTGCGGGGGACTCCTCGACCACGACGTAGGTCTCCCCCGCCCGCCAACTGCGGCGTCGGCCCGTCCTGATGGAGTTCGTGGCCCAGCCGCTCCAGCAGCCACCCCCACGAACCGACCGCGCGCCCCGAGTCGGGCACCCACAACTCCACGTGATGCAACAACTCCCCTGTCCCTCCCGGGCGTTCGGTGTCCGTGTGGCAGACTGCCTCGATGGTCGATCGGTCGTTCGCGGATCTGTCGCTCGCCGCGTTGTACGACATCCTCAACCCGTGGGGAGCGGGTGACGACTTCTGTCTCGGGTATGTGCGGTCCGCCGGGGCGGTGCTCGACGTCGGCTGCGGGACCGGGCGGCTGCTCCGGGAGGCCAGGGCCGCCGGGCACCCCGGGCGGCTCGTGGGACTCGACCCCGCCGCCGCCATGCTGGTCCAGGCACGGCGGCACGGCAGCGATGTGGAGTGGGTGCTCGGGGATCTGCGCAGCCGGTGCTGGCGGGCGGAGTTCGACCTCGTCGTGATGACCGGGCACGCCTTCCAGGTCCTCCTCGGCGACGCGGAGGTGCGGGACGCCCTGCACGCCGTGCGTCAGGCGCTCCGCGTCGGTGGGCGGTTCGTCTTCGAGACGCGGAACCCGGAAGCGCGGGCCTGGGAGACATGGAGGCCGGACCGGGTGCGCCGGGTCACCGACTCCGGCGGGCGTGCCGTACGTGTGTGGCACGAGGTCGAAGGGCCCGTCACGGAAGGCAGGGTGACCTTCACCGAGACCTTCGACTGCGACGCCTGGCCGGCCCCGGCCGTCAGCCGGACCACCCTTCGCTTCCTCCCTCCCGACGCGCTGTCGGCCTTCCTCCACGAAGCCGGCCTCACCGTCGAGGAGCGGTACGGCGACTGGGAGCGGGGGCCGCTGACGGCGACCTCGCCCGAAATCGTCATCGTCGCGCGGCGGGCTTCGTAGGGACGGCCGGCGGGAGCTGAGGCCGTCGTGAAAGCAACGGCGGAGGGGAACGTTCCGCCAGGCTCTCGTCGTTTGCCCTGGGTCCGTCCACTCACATACCTGGGAGCAACGTGCCCGAGACCACGCCCGTCACCTCCACCTTCCTTCCCGAACTCCCGGCTCTGAGCGCTCAGGCCGAGCGACTGATCGAACTGGGGGTGCACGAGACGGCGGGGCTGCCCGCCGACGTGTTCCGTGCCTTCGCCGAGGCCGCCGAGGCCGCCGACGCTCCCGCGGGCACCGAGGGCGCCCTTCTCGCCGTTCACCCGGACCGCGCCCCCGCCTCCGCGCTCGCTCCACTGCTCCGCCGTGACGACAAGCCCGGCTTCGTCGTCACCGACATGCCCGACGTCGACCTCTTCGCGCCCTGTGCCGTCGAGATCCCCGACATGCCGCTCTACCTCGTCACCGGCCTCGACCGCGGCGACCACATGGCCAACTGGAGTCCGGACGAGGCACTGCCCGCACTCGCGGAGGAGGACCGCACCCCGCTGCTGCTCTCCGAGGGCATCCACTGGGTGCTCCAGCAGCCGACGGCTCTGGAACGCAACCACTGCTTCATGACCATCGGCTCCCGGCTGCGCAAGGCGGACGGCGCCCTGGACGCCCGTACGCCCGCGATCTGGATCAGCAACGGCACCGGGCGGGACGGCCGCGAGCGGCGCAACGCCCCCAAGGTGGGCTGGTGCTGGTGGAACAATCGGCACACCTGGCTGGGCTTCGCCTCCGCGACGGGCCGACGGGGCCAGGACACCGAGAAGTCGTGATCGGACGGCGGGGCGGAGGCCGTACGCGCCGCACAGCCGAAACCCCGCCGCCCCCGCCCGTATCCCGGCCGCACTCGCCGTCGCCGGCGCCGCGCCAGCGCCATCGCAGTGCGGTCACAGTCGCAGCCGCGGTCGCAGTCGCAGTCGCAGGCACGGTCGCGGTCGCGGTCGCAGGCACGGTCGCGGTCGCGGGCACGGTCGCGGTCGCGGTCGCGGGCACGGTCGCGGTCGCGGGCACGGTCGCGGGCACGGTCGCGGTCGCGGGCACGGGCACGGGCACGGTCGCGGGCACGGGCACGGGCACGGGCACGGGCACGGTCGCGGTCGCGGGCACGGTCCCGGTCCCGGTCCCGGTCGCAGTCACGGTCGCGGTCGCCCGGCCTTCTAGTCGTCCCCGGCGTCCTGGTCCTCCAGCGCCGCCAGCGCCGGATCCAGCACGATGTCCTCGTCCCGTGCCTCGGTGGTCGGCTCCTCAGGGAAGTGGCAGGCCGTCAGATGGCCCGCGTGGTTGCCGGAGATCTGGATCAGCGGCGGCTCCTCGGTCGCGCACCTGTCCTGCGCCTTCCAGCAGCGGGTGCGGAAGCGGCAGCCGGAGGGCGGCGAGATCGGTGACGGCACGTCACCGGCCAGCCGGATCCGCTCCCGCCGGGGCGCGTCCTCGCCGGCCACGTTCACCTCGGGCACGGCGGAGAGCAGGGCGTGGGTGTAGGGGTGCCGGGGGCGGGTGTAGATGGAGTCGCGGTCGCCGACCTCGATCAC
>NZ_JBSFEP010000045.1:0-4960 GCF_053594495.1 Streptomyces sp. NPDC001920 | reverse complement strand
CCACACCCTCCACACCGACCACCCCGAAACAACCACCCTCACCACCGCCCTCACCACCCTCCACACCCAAGGCCACCCACCCACCTGGAACACCCGCCGCCCCTTCGTCGCCCTGCCCACCTATCCCTTCCAGCACCGCACCTACTGGCTCAACCCTCCGCGCACCTCCGGGAACGCCAGCGACATCGGGCTCGACGTCTCCGGTCACCCGCTGCTCGGCTCCGCGACGGACCTGCCCGGCGGGGGGCACCTCTTCACAGGGCGGCTGTCGCGCGAATCCCTGGGCGTACTCGCCGAGCACGTCTTCATGGAGCGGGTCGTCCTCCCGGGCGGGGCCTACGTGGATCTGGCGGCGCACGCCGCCGAGTACGTGGGGAGCGAAGGGATCGATGAACTGGTGCTGGTCGCGCCGCTTTCCATCGAGGAGTCGGGGGCCCGGCAGCTTCAGGTGTGCCTGGGCGGGCCCGAGCCGGACGGCAGGCGGTCGCTGATCATCCGTACCCGGTCGGAGGCCGACCAGGAAGGCGCGGAGGACGACTGGGTCACTCACGCCACCGGGTATCTGGCGTCACCCGCACGCGAGGCCGCGCCCCCCGACGCCGCGCTGACGTCGTGGCCCCCCGCCGGGGCCGAGGCCGTCGAAGTGGACGGTCTGTACGACGAGTTCGCAGCGCAGGGGTTCGATCTGGGCGCCGCCTTCCAGGGGTTGACCGCCATCTGGCGGCACGAGGGCGACGGGCGGGTGTATGCCGAAGTCGACCTGCCCGCAGACCTTTTGGAAGGAGCCCGTCGGACGGCGACGTCCGGCAGTGCCCTCCATCCGGCGCTGCTGGAGTCCGCCGTCCATGCGGCCGGCCTACTGGGTGCGACGGGTCCCGGCTGCACCGCTCGGGCAGCCGTGTCGTGGGGCGGGGTCACCGTGTACGACGCCGCCTCGGCCGTCACGTCCGTGCGTGTCCGCGTGGCATCCCTGGACACAGAAGCGCGCACGGTGTCCCTGACCGTGGCCGACACCTCCGGTGTGCCCTTGGCCTCGGTGGAGCGGCTGACGCTGGTGCCGTCCACACCGGAGCTGCTGAACGCCAGCCGTCGCCGACCGCTGTTCGGCGTGGAGTGGCCTCTCGTGCCGTCGGCGACGGGGGTGAGTGCGGTGCCCCCGGCCTCCTACGCGGTTCTCGGCCCCGATCCGCTGGGCTTCGTCACCGGGCTCTCGGACAGCGGGCTCACCGTCGAGCGCTACGCGGATCGGCGGGAGCTGGACGCGGCCGTCACGGCCGGTGCCGTCCCGCCCTCGTACACCCTGCTCGTCTGCGACTCCGGCTCCGGCTCCGACTCCGGTGACGCGGTGGCCGAGCGTACGCGTGCCACGGCCGACCGGCTGCTGGCATCGGTTCAGGATTGGCTCGCCTCCGATCGCCCTCCGGCGGGTCGGCTGGTGGTCGTCACACGCGGCGCCGTAACCGTTGTGGGGGACGATGCAGCCACCGATGTGACGGTCGCCGCCGTGTGGGGCCTGGTGCGGACGGCCCAAGCCGAGTACCCGGGGCAGCTCGTGCTCCTGGACGTCGACGCTGACGAGGCTTCACTCCGTACGGTCGCAGCGGCGCTGGAGACCGGTGAGCCGCAGCTCGCCGTGCGAAAGGGACGCCTCCGCGTTCCCCGGCTGGCCCGTGTGGCCACGGACCGGGCAGGGGCGCGGCCGGTGACCCTCGACCCCGCGGGCACTGTCCTGATCACGGGCGCCACGGGTGGTCTCGCCCGCCCGCTCGCCACCCATCTCGTCACGGAACACGGTGCACGTCATCTGCTGCTGGTCGGCCGCCGTGGTCCCGACGCTCCCGGTGCCGCCGAACTGGTCGCGGAACTGGAGGAGGCGGGTGCCCGGGTGACCCTGGCGGCGTGTGACGTGGCCGATCGCGCGTCGCTGGCGTCCCTCCTCGCCGGCATACCCGCGGAGCATCCGCTGACCGCCGTGTTCCACGCGGCGGGTGTGACCGACGGGGGTGTCATCACCTCACTCGACCCGTCACGCATGGCGGTCGTGCTGCGTCCCAAGGTGGACGCAGCCTGGAACCTGCACGAGCTCACGGCGCCGCTCGGGTTGTCCGCGTTCGTGCTGTTCTCCTCGCTCGCCGGTGTCCTCGGCAGTCCGGGCCAGGCGAACTACGGTGCCGGCAACGCCTTTCTCGACGCGCTGGCCGAGCACCGGCACGCTCACGGGCTGCCGGCACTGTCCCTCACCTGGGGTCTGTGGGCGGACGAGGGCGGCATGAGCGAACGGCTGAGCCGCGCTGATCTCGTCCGAATGACACGGTCGGGCATCGCACCGCTGTCGACGCGGCGGGCCCTGGACATGCTGGACGCCGCGCTGGGACTCGGGCAGCCGGTGGTCGCCCCGACGGAGCTCGACATGGCAGGGCTGCGTGGACAGGCCGCCGCCGGCACATTGCCGCCGCTGCTACAGGGTCTGGTCCGTACGCGTGCCCCACGGCGCGTTGACGGATCGGGCTCGTCGTTCGCCGCACGCATGGCCGGGCTGGACGGCGCGCAGCGGGAGCAGGCCGTGTCGGAACTCGTCCGTGCGCAGGTCGCTGCGGTTCTGGGGCACAGCTCCGCCGACGCCGTGGATCCGGAGCGGGCCTTCAAGGACCTCGGCTTCGAATCAGTCACGGCGATCGAGTTGCGGAACCGGCTGACGGCCACGACCGGGCTACGGCTGCCCGCCACGGTGGTCTTCGACCACCCGACGGTCACCGACCTGGCGAAGCGTCTTCTTCTCGTACTCACTCCCCCGGACCGGTCCGCGCCGCTGCCCGTACTGGAGGAGCTCGACCGACTCGAGCAGGCGCTTCGTGCAGTTCCGCCGGCCGGGGACGCCGGTGCCGGTGCGGACCGGTCGGCCATCGGCGACCGGCTGCGGGACATCCTCTGGCGGTTCGACAGCGCCGCGGCCGGCGCGCAGGGCGGCCCGGCCGTGGCCGACGACGATCTCGAATCGGCCACCGACGAGGACCTCTTCGAGGTGCTCGACAACGAGCTGGGGTCGCTCTGAATCCCGTAGGCACGCCTGAATTCCGTCGTACCAGAAGGTGGCTTGCATCATGAACGAGCAGAAACTGCGGGACTATCTCAAGCGGGCTACCGCCGATCTGCGTCAGGCCAAGCAGCGGCTGAGGGACCTCTCCGCCAAGGAGAGCGAGCCCATCGCCGTCGTGGCGACGGGCTGCCGCTTCCCCGGAGGCGTCGGCAGCCCGGCCGAGCTGTGGCAGTTGGTCACGGAGGGCCGCGCGGCGGTCTCCGAGTTCCCCGACGACCGCGGCTGGGACCTCGCGTCCCTCTTCGACGACGACCCGGACGCGGCGGGCACGTCGTACGCGCGGCACGGGTCGTTCCTGGACGACGTGGCGGGCTTCGACGCCGAGTTCTTCGGCATCAGTCCGCGCGAGGCCCTGGCGATGGACCCGCAGCAGCGGCTTCTGCTGGAGACCGGGTGGGAGGTGTTCGAGCGTGCCGGGATCGATCCCCGGTCACTGCGGGGCTCCCGGACCGGGGTCTTCGCGGGTACGAACGGTCAGGACTACCTGAGCCGGGGCACGAGCCTGCCCGAGGGGGTGGAGGGTTACCTGGGCACCGGTGTGTCCGCGAGCGTGCTGTCGGGCCGTGTCGCCTACACCTTCGGGCTGGAGGGCCCCGCGGTCACCGTGGACACGGCATGCTCCTCCTCACTGGTGTCCCTGCACCTGGCGGCCCAGGCGCTGCGCAACGGGGAGTGCGAGCTGGCGCTCGCCGGCGGCGTCACCGTTCTGTCCACGCCCGGCGTCTTCCTGGAGTTCAGCCGACAGCGCGGACTGGCCCGGGACGGGCGCTGCAAGTCGTTCGCGGCCGCCGCGGACGGTACGGCGATGGGCGAGGGCGTCGGGCTGGTCCTGCTCGAGAGGTTGTCGGACGCGCGCCGCAACGGTCACCCCGTGCTCGCCGTCATCCGGGGCAGTGCCGTCAACCAGGACGGCGCCAGCAACGGACTGACCGCGCCGAACGGTCCCGCGCAGGAGCAGGTGATCACGGACGCCCTGGCCCAGGCCCGGCTCACTCCCGACCAGGTCGACGCGGTTGAGGCGCACGGCACGGGGACGACGCTCGGCGACCCCATCGAGGCACACGCGCTGCTGGCCACGTACGGCCGCAACCGTGGCCCGCAACAGCCGCTGTGGCTGGGGTCCGTCAAGTCGAACATCGGGCACACACAAGCGGCGGCAGGCGTCGCGGGCGTCATCAAGATGGTGGAGGCCATCCGTCACGGGGTGCTGCCCAAGACCCTCCATGTCGATGCACCTTCGCCCCACATCGACTGGGCCTCCGGTGCGGTTTCCCTGCTCACCGAGGCCGTGCCGTGGCCGGAGACGGGGCGGCCGCGCCGCGCGGGCGTGTCGTCGTTCGGGATCAGCGGCACGAACGCCCACCTGATCCTGGAGGCGCCGCCGGCGGAGGAACCGCAGGAGGCGTCGCCCGTCGGCGGGCCGCTGGTGGTGCCGTGGCTGCTCTCGGCCGGTGACGACGCGGCCCTGCGTGAGCAGGCCGTACGGCTTCGGGCGTACGTGGACGGCAAGCCGAACCTCGACCTCACGGCCGCAGCACGCGCGTTGGCAGCCGGCCGCGCCCACCACACCCACCGGGCGGGCATCATCGCCACCGACCGCGACGGCCTGCTCCACGGCCTGGACGCCCTCGCCCACGGCGAACACGCCAAGAGCGTCGTGCACAACGCCGTCGACGGCGGACGACTGGCCTACCTCTTCTCCGGACAGGGCTCACAACACCCCGGCATGGGACGCGAGCTCTACGACACCTACCCCGCCTTCGCCGAGGCCCTGGACGAGACATGGGCCCAACTCGACCCCCACCTCGAACACCCCCTACGCGACATCATGTTCGCCGAACCCGGCACCCCCCAAGCCGCCCT
>NZ_JBSFEP010000044.1:0-5088 GCF_053594495.1 Streptomyces sp. NPDC001920 | reverse complement strand
TCACCACCGCCCTCACCACCCTCCACACCCACAACGTCACCACCTACCTCGAAATCGGACCCCACCCCACCCTCACACCCCACATCCACACCACCTTGGCCGACGCGGCGCCCGAAGAGCCGTGGGTGCCCGCGCTGCTGCACGGTGAGCGCTCGGAGGTGCGGACCGTCCTCGCGGCGCTGGCCGGCCTGCAGGTGCGCGACGTCGCCGCCCCCGCGTGGGACCGGGTGTTCTCCGGCACCGAACCGCGCCGGGTCGACCTGCCCACGTACGCCTTCCGGCGCGAGCCGTACTGGCTGCACGCGACAGGAGGCCGGGGCGTGACCGCGGCCGGCCTGGCCGGGGTGGACCATCCGCTGCTCGGCGCCGAGACCGAACTCCCGGACGGCTCAAGCGCCTTCACGGGCCGTGTCTCCCTCAGTGCCCACCCGTGGCTCGCCGACCACACGGTCCTCGGCGCGGTGATGCTGCCCGGCACCGCGTATGTCGACTTGGCGCTCTTCGCGGCCGAGCGCAGCGGCTGCCGACGGATCGACGAACTCACCCTGGAGGCGCCCTTGGTGCTGCCTCGACAGGGGGCGGTCGACCTGCGGGTGGTGGTGTCGGCTCCCGATGACGGGGGGAACCGGGCGGTCACCGTCCATTCCCGTACGGCGGAGGCGGAGGCCGGCACGGAGTGGCTCCGGCATGCGACAGGGGTGTTGTCCCCGGCCGAAGGCGCGGAGACGGCCACGAGCGGGGAGCCGTGGCCCCCGGAGGGTGCGGAACGGCTCGATGTCGAGGACGTGCGCGTGCACCTGTCCGGTCTGGGGCTGGACTACGGGCCCGCGTTCCAGGGGCTGCGGGCCGCCTGGCGACGTGCGGGCGACGGCACGGTGTACGCGGAGGTCGCGCTGCCGGGCGGCGTCACCGACACGGCGGGCTTCCGCGTTCACCCCGCGCTGCTGGACGCCGCGCTGCACCCGTTCGCGTCGCCCGAGCCGGGCCGGCCGGTGAACGTCACTCGGCTGCCGTTCTCCTGGCATGGCGTCGCCCTGCACGGGAGCGGGTCGCCGACGTCGTTGCGGGTCCGGTTGTCGCCGTTGGGCGGCGGAGGGCTCGCGCTCTCCCTGTGGGACGGCACCGGCGCGTCCGTCGGGGTGGTCGAGTCGCTGCTGACCCGTCCCGTCGATGCCGGTCAGCTGCGGGTCGGCGCCTCACAGGTGCCGCCCAACTCGCTGTTCCGGCTCGCCTGGGATCCGCTGCCGGTGGCCGTACCGACCGAGCCGCTGCGCCCCGGAACCGTCGTTGTCGAAGAGGGCGGCGGGCTGGGGGACACAGGGCCGGACGGCGTTGTCGGGCCCCACACGGTGGTCGTGCCCTGCACCCTGTCCGGTGCCGACGGTCAGGTGGCCGGCGCGGCGGCGGCTCGTGCGGTCACGCGCCGTGCCCTCGGGCTGGTGCGGGAGGCCCTCTCCGACGAGCGGTTGGCCGCCAGCCACCTGGTGTTCGTCACCAGCGGGGCCGTCGCCGTCGGCGAGGGGGCGCACCGGCTCGATCCGGCGGCCTCCGCGCTGTGGGGCCTGATCCGCTCGGCCCAGTCCGAGAACCCCGGCCGTTTCCAGCTCGTCGACGTCGAGGACCGGACGGACCCGCGCGATGCCCTCGAAGGGAACAGCTCTTTGGCGGCGGCGGTGGCGAGCGGTGAGCCGCAGGTGGCGGTGCGGGCGGGCGAACTGTTCGTGCCTCGCCTCGTGCGGGCCACCGACGAACTCTCCGACGCGGCCGCCGGTTCCTCCGGCCAGGGCGGCGCCTTCGCGCTCGCCCAGGACGGCACGGTGCTGATCACCGGCGGGACCGGTGCTCTCGGCCGCCTGATGGCACGACACCTCGTCGAACGTTACGGCGCCCGCCACCTGCTGCTGCTCAGCCGACGCGGACGTACGGCCCCCGGCGCCGCCGACATGGCGGCCGAGCTGGCGGAGCTGGGTGCCACGGTGACGCTGGCGGCGTGCGATGCGGCGGACCCGGAGGGCCTGCGTAAGGTGCTGGACGCCGTCCCGGTGGAACACCCCCTCACGGCGGTGATCCACGCCGCCGGGGTGCTGGACGACGCCACCGTCCCCGTGCTCACCGACCGGCAGCTCGACACCGTCATGGCGGCCAAGGCCGAGGCGGCCTGGAATCTGCACCAGCTGACCCGGCACCTGGACCTGTCGGCGTTCGTGCTGTTCTCGTCGCTCGCGGGCGTCGTCGGCAGCCCGGGGCAGGCGAACTACGCCGCCGCGAACGCGTACCTCGACGGGCTCGCCCTCCACCGGCGTTCCCTCGGCCTCCCGGCGGTCTCGCTCGCCTGGGGCCCGTGGGCCGAGGCGAGCGGGATGGGCGGCGGTTCCGCGGCCGACGCGCGCAGCGGTGTCCGGGCGCTTGGCGCCGAGGAGGGCCTCGCGCTCGCCGACGCGGCGCTGTCCCTGCCCGGCCGGCCTGTCCTCGTACCGGCGCGGCTGGACCTGGCTGGGCTGCGCGCCCTCGCCTCCGCCGGACCGCTGCCCGCCGTACTGCGCGGGCTGGTACGAGCGTCGGAGAGCCGCGCCGGGGCCGATCGGCGCTCGCTCGTCGACAGCCTCCGCGGCCGGCCGGAGCCCGAGCAGTTCCGTGTGCTCCTCGACCTGGTCCGCGGCCACATCGCGACGGTTCTCGGGCACACGGGCGCCGGTGCCGTGGAGGATCAGCGAGGGCTGCTCGACATGGGCTTCGACTCGCTGACCGCCGTCGAGCTGCGCAACCGGCTCACGGCGGAGACGGGACTGAGGCTGCCGTCCACTCTCGTCTTCGACCATCCCACCCCCGCCGCTCTCGCCCGGCACCTGCATGCGGAGCTGGTCCCCGACGCGCCGGGTCCCTCGCCCCAGGCCGACGAGACCGAGCTCCGACGGATCATCGCCTCGATTCCGCCGGCCCGCTTCCGGGCGGCCGGGCTGGTGGAGGTGCTGATGCGGCTCGCCGACGAGGGAGGCGCTCCCGAGACGCCCGACCCGTCAGGCGTGACGGACGACGACCAGACCGACGTGATCATGTCCGCCGATGTGGACGAGCTTGTTCAACGGGCCATGGCGGCGGCAGGACAGGACCTGCCCCACGACGCGCAAGGCACAGCCAAGGAGTGAGGAGTAGGGAGTACCCCATGGCACACAGCGAAGGAATCATCGAAGCCCTGCCGACCGAGCGACGCTGCCCGTTCGATCCGCCGTCGGAACTCACCGACCTGATCGCCGAGCGGCCGATCGCGAGAATGCACTATCCGGACGGCCACGTGGGCTGGCTGGTCACCAACTACCAACTCGCCAAGGAGGTGCTGTCGAGTCCGCGCATCAGCGCACGGCACGAACTGCGCCGCTTCCCCGTGCCCTTCCCGATCAAGCTCGGCCCGGCGGCTCCCGGTGTTTTCGTGGGCATGGACGCCCCCGAGCACACCCGTTATCGCAAGCCGCTCGCCAAGGCTTTCACGGCGCGGCATGCGCGCGAAATGGAACCCGTAATCCAGCAGATAGCGGATGACGTGCTCGACGCGATGGAGAAAGAGGGCTCGCCGGTCGACCTCGTACGCTCCTTCGCGCTGCCGTTGCCCATCCGGGTGATCTCCGAACTCATCGGCGGGACACAGGACGTCACCGATGAGTTCCAGCAACTCCGCATTCCCATGATCACCCCGGGTACGCCGCCCGAGCAGGCTCGCGCCGCCATGGTGAGGACCGGGGAGCTGATGCGCGAACTCGTCGCGGCCAAGCGGGCGAAGCCGTCGGGCGACCTCCTCGGCAGCCTCATCGCCCGCGGCGACATGACCGACGACGAACTGGCCGCCATCGCACTGCAGATCCTCGGCGCCGGCCATGAGACCACCGCCCACATGTTCGCACTCGGTACCTATCTGCTGCTGCAGGACGACGAGTTGCGGCAGCGGCTCACCACCGAGGGCCCCTGGACGGACGAGGCGGCCGACGAGCTGCTGCGCTATCTGACGATCGCGCAGTTCATCACCCGGGCGGCGCTGGAGGACGTGGAATTCGGCGGTCAGCTCGTCAGGAAGGGGGAAACCGTCACGATCGCCCTGTCGGCGGCGAATCGCGATCCGGAGCGTTTCCCCCACCCGGACACCTTCGATCCCGAGCGGGCTCAGAACGGCCATCTCACGTTCGCCCACGGCGTGCACAAATGCCTGGGTGTCCATCTCGCAAGAACGGAACTCCGGATCGGGATGCCCGCTCTTCTGCGGCGGTTCCCGAAACTCCGCCTCGCGATCCAGCCGGAGGAGATCGGAACACGCGACGCAATGAGCACCTACGGAGTGCACGAGCTGCCCGTTACGTGGTGAAAACCATGCGTAAGCCGCGATCAAGAGCGACTTAAGGGCCTCTTCCGAGGATGAGACCCGCTGAGCATGGAGTTGATAATGGGTACGTCTCCCGAAGACAAGGTCGTCAACGCACTGCGCGCGTCACTGCTGGAGAACGAACGACTGCGGCAGCAGCACCAGCGCCTCACCGAAGCGTCCCGGGAGCCGATCGCGATCGTGGCGGCGGCCTGCCGATACCCGGGCGGCATCACCTCGCCCGAGGACCTGTGGCGGCTCGTCGCGGACGGCCGGGACGCGATCTCCGCGTTACCGGCCGACCGCGGCTGGGATCCTGAGGAGCTCTACGACCCGGATCCCGACCGGACGGGGAAGATCTACGTCCGTGAAGGAGCCTTCCTCGACCGCCCCGCCGGGTTCGACGCGGAGTTCTTCGGGATCAGCCCGCGCGAGGCGCTCGCGATCGACCCCCAGCAGCGGCTGCTGCTGGAGGTGACGTGGGAGGCTCTCGAGCGGGCGGGCATCGACCCGTCGTCGCTGCGCGGCAGCCCGACCGGTGTCTTCACGGGCGTGATGTACGGCGACTACGGCGCTCGGCTCTTCCGCGACGTGCCCGACGGGTTCGAGGGTCATCTGGGCACCAGCAGTGCCTACAGCGCCGCTTCGGGGCGTGTCTCGTACACGTTCGGGTTCGAGGGACCGGCGGTCAGCGTCGACACCGCCTGCTCGTCCTCACTGACCGCCGTGCACCTCGCCGC
>NZ_JBSFEP010000043.1:0-8583 GCF_053594495.1 Streptomyces sp. NPDC001920 | reverse complement strand
GCCGTGAAGGGAGGCTCCGGCCTGGCCGCTGCGGTATGAGTCAAGGCTGCTCCACCCGCACACCTGCACGCCGGCGAGGTTGCCGGAGACCCGGATCCGTGGGCCCTACATGCGACGTCGAGCGCTCCATCTCGGGGTTCCGGCAACGGCTCAAACACGCGTGTTCGATATCGGGGTCCACCTCGTTGACATCGATGTCGTCGTACAAGGCCCACAGATCAGGGATGGAGGACCGCAGTTGAGCACAGCAGGCTCACGCGAGTTCAACAGGACGGCAAAGCTTCTCCTCCGCTGCCAACGAGGCTCCAGTGCACGCGGCAGTACTCCGCTAAGATCGTGTCCTACGTGGTGAGGCGGACGTTGATCCGGTATGGGGCGGGGAACGTGGAGCTGGATCGTGCCGGACGGGTTGTGGGAGATCGCAAAGCCGCTGATCCCACCGCCGAAGGTGCGGCCTCAGGGCGGCGGAACCCAGGACACGCCTGATGAAACGCTGTTCGCGGCGATCATCTACGTCCTGGTCAGCGGCTGCGCTTGTCGCCAACTGCCGCCCTGCTTCGGCATATCGAAGTCAACCGCCCACCGCCGGTTCCTGATCCGGTCGAGAGCCGGCGTCTGGGGCCGCCTGCACGAGGCAGTACTGCACCGGCTCGACGATGCCGGCCTCATCGACGTCACCCGTGTCGTCCTCGACACCGCTCACGTCAGGGCTAAAAAGTGCCCCTATGGTTTTCGTCAAGCGGTAGCGATCTTGGGTGGTTCGTAGAAGGTGCCGTCCCGGAGCATGGCGAAAAGGACGTCGATGCGACGGCGGGCGAGACAGACGAGAGCCGCGACGTGGTGCTTTCCCTCGCGTCGTTTCTTGTCGTAGTAGGCGCGTGAGTCCGGCTGCGAGAGAGAGGCGAACGCGGCAAGGTAAAGGGCTCGCTTGAGCTGCTTGTTGCCACGCCGGGCCGGGTGCTCACCGCGGATGGAGGAGCCGGATCGGCGGGTGGCAGGTGCGAGTCCGGCGTAGGCGGCCAGGTGGCCTGCGGTGGCGAAGCCGCTGCCATCACCGACGTCGATGAGGATGCGGGCTGCGGTCCTGACCCCGATGCCAGGCATGGAGGTCAGGACCAGTGAAAGAGGGTGTGCCTCCAGCAGTTGTTCGATCCTGGCAGCGAGGAGTTTGCGCTGGTCGAGCACGGCGGTGAGTGAGGTGGCCAGGCTGGGGACGATCAACGCCGCAGCATCGGTGCCGGGCACGAGGACGGTCTGTTCGTCGAGTGCGTCGAAGATATCCTCGACGAGCCGCTCGGCCACGCGCGGTGCCTTCGGCCGCAACATCGATACCAGCCGTCGCCTGCCAGCCTTTCGTATCTGTGCTGGTGAACCATAGCGTTCGAGCAGGAACAGGACGGCTGGGTGATCCAGTCGGGGGCCCAGGACGCGCTCGAGCGAGGGATGGATCTGGGTTAGCAGTCCGCGCAGGCGGTTCTTTGTGCGGGTGACCTCGCCAGCCAGGTCGTCATCGAACCCGACGAGCATGTGCAGCTCGGCGACGGTCTCGTCGTCAGGGGCCAGGTCCCGAAGGGTGTGCGGCATGGTGCGGGCGGCATCGGCGATGATGGCCGCGTCGCGGGCGTCGGTCTTGGCCTCACCGGGGTATAGGTCGGCGATCCGTCGCATGGTCAGCCCTGGCAGATAGGCGACACGGCAGCCGGCGTCGCGGGCAACAGCCAGAGGCAGGGCCCCGATCGAGGCTGGCTGGTCCACCACGACCAGCACCGTTCCATACCTGTCCTGCAGTTTCTCGAACAGCTCCCGCAATCGCGGTTCACTGAGCTTCTTCAGCCGCCCCTCGTGCGAGTGGGGAGTCGCCGGGTGTTGACGATGTCGGCGAGCAGGACGGATGCCTCCGTGTCGGCCAGAACCTGCGCCCCCGACGTCACCTGATCGGTGGCCAAACTGAAAGGGCTCACTGTCCAGTACCACCTTTCAGCGGCGCTGAAATAGAGCGTTCGAGGGAAACGGTCGAATTGATGCGATTGGGTTGACTTACGTCGGCGCTTCGCCTCCCTAATGTGTGACTGTGATGTCACGCTCTCACCAAGACACCGTCGCGCAACGCCTGGTTAAGGCCATCGCCGAGGGGACCCCACTGGACCTGCTGCCGGACGTCGATGAGATCTCACTGGAACCGGCGGCGTCCTGGGGCGAGCATCAGATAATTGATGCCTCTGTCGTGAGAGAAATCATTCTAAGACGTGCTACCAATGGCCTTGACTTTGATCCCCGCGGCCTTCAGCTGCGAGGCGCATGGATCCAAGGAAAGCTAGACCTTGACGGTGTTGAGAGCCAGCTCGGCCTTCACTTGGCTGCCTGTCGGCTCGACGGCTCCTTCTCGCTGAGCGATGCCCGACTGCGGTGGGTCATCCTGGACAGCTGCGTCGTAGCCGGAGTCGAAGCCAACGGAGCCCGTCTAGGTGGTCGATTGGCGATCCGAGACAGCTTGATTCGGCGAGATGGCAGCTCTGGCGCGTTCGTCCTGACCCTGGCTCACGTGAACGGCCTGATCCTCAGTGGAACAACAATCCTGAACAGCGAGGGGCCAGCCCTAGTAGCCGATGGTGCCACAGTTCAGGGTGACGCTCACTTTGATGGAAAATTCCATGCAGAGGGGTCGAGCCGTCGCGGTACGGTGCGTTTGCCTGGCGCCACGATCAACGGTCAGATGAGCCTGACGCATGCCAAGATCCTCAATGATAGCGGCCCAGCCTTAATCGCTGACCGCCTCAAGGTTCAGCTAGGCGCCGACTTTGGCGGATTCAGGGCGAATGGGGCGGGAAGCCGAGGTGCTGTGCGCCTGGCAGGGGCCAAACTCAATGGTCAGCTGAGCCTGAGAGGCGCGATTGTCCTGAACGACAACGGACCAGCCCTGGAGGCCATGGGTGTCGGGGTTCGGGGAGGCGCGTTCTTTGACCAGGAATTCATGGCGTCTGGGTCAGACAAAGATGGCGCGGTGAACCTTGCCGGCGCGGCGATCGATGGTCTCCTGAGCCTGACTGGTGCCAAGATTGAGAACAGCAAGGGCCCGGCTCTGGTTGCTGACCGTATCGCGGTTCAGGAAGGCGCCTTCCTTGATCAGGGGTTCGAAGCCCAGGGAGCAAGCAGCCTGGGCTCAGTGCGCTTGGCTGGTGCCACAATCAGTGGACAGCTGAATGCACAGGCAGCCACGTTTTCGAACGAAGACGGTCCAGCATTGGTGGCCGACAATGTCAAGGTTCAAGGAGGCGCCTACTTCGACGATAGCCTCTTTGAGGCCAGTGCGCCGCTGAGTCTGGGAGCGGACGCGGTGGATCCGGGATCAGGGGGCGGCCATCTGGGCGCGGTACGCTTGTTTGGCGCCGCAATCGACGGCCAATTGAGCCTCAAGAGTGTCATGATTCTGAACGATAGTGGCCCAGCCCTGGTAGCCGACGATGTCGTGGTTGCGGGAAGCACATTCCTAGACGAGGAATTCAGTGCGACAGGCGCCGGTGAAGTCGGAGTAGTAAGTCTGTCGCATGCCAGCATCAACGGTCGACTTTCCTGCGAGGGAACGATCGTCAACTCAGACGGGCCGCTAATCTTGGACCTTACCTTCGCAAATGTTGGCGTTATCCGGCTGGACCCTACCCTGGCATCAAAGAACCGTGACGACGGATCTGCCGGGCCCGAGGGCCAAGTGAGGTTCGATGGCTTGACCTACTCTGGCCTTCCAGAGCCCGATGACGTGGACACGTGGCTGCGCTGGCTACGCGGGCGTCACTACAGTCCTCAGCCATACGAGCAACTAGCTACCGCGTACCGGCGCGCCGGACTTGATCGCAGGGTTCGCACCATTTTGCTGGCTAAACAGCGTGAGCGTCGCAAGGGACTGCGGCTTCTCGCGAAGACGTGGGGTGTCATCCAAGACATCACCGTTGGATATGGTTACGTGCCAATCCGTGCTGCCGCATGGATCATTGGCTTGTGGGTGCTGGGTTGGTGGTACTTCAGTACTCACGAGCCCTCGCCTTTTCGCCGAGGGAATCCGGAACCCACCTACGATGCGCTCGCCTACACTCTGGATCTTCTTTTGCCTGTTGTGAACCTTGGGCAGAGAGGAATCTGGAACTCTACCGGAACAGCACAGGTGGTGGCCTATTTGCTGATGGCTTCTGGGTGGGTTCTCACCACAACAGTCATCGCGGGCATCACGAATGTACTCAAGCGCCAGTGAGCCCTTTCAGAACGGCCACCGATCAGGTGACGTCGAGGGCACTGGTTCTGGCCGACACGGAAGCATCCGTCCTGCTCGCCGACATCGTCAACACCCAGCGACTCCCCACTCGCACGAGGGGCGGCTGAAGAAGCTCACTGTTGGGCAGCGGTTTGTCGAGCACTTTCTTGCCCGCCGGAGTCAGGGCGGTGCCGTGATGCTCGCCCTTGCCGACGTCCAGACCGAGGTAGACATCGATCTTGTCCTCGCCGCCCACGCACCCCTCCCCAGCAGATTCCTTCCCGGCCTCATCTACGGCACCAGCGTGCCGGCATCCACGTTACGAAGGCCTGCTTCGCCCCGACGAGCTCGGCGAGCGGTCATGCCCCTGATCAGCGGTCTGCCGATGCCTCCGGAGCCGGTGACACCACTTTTTCGACCATGATCGACAAGGGGCGGAAGTCATGCCGGACCCGGAGACCGGGAACCCCATTGCGGGGCCACGAAAACGGTAACGGGGGGCGAACACACAGGTCCGAGTCCCGTGGACCGGGGCAAGCCGGGTTCCAAGATGCACATCCTGTCGGACGCGAAAGGACTGCCCCTCCTCGTCGGCGTCTCCGCTGGCAACACCCACGACAGCGAAGGGCTGAAGCCAATGATCGAGGGGCACCAAACGAAACACGACCCCCATCGAGGTCGGTACTTCAAGCCCCAGCGTCTACACGCGGACGAAGCCTACGACCGCCCGGACCTGTGGAAATGGTTACGTGGCAAGCGCATTGGAGTCCGGATCGCCCGCAAAGGCATTGAGTCCAGCGAACGGCTGGGCCGCCGCAGGTGGGTGATCGAAAGGACGATGTCGTGGCTGTCCGGCTACCGCAGACTCAGCCCCCGCTACGAGCGGAACCCTCGCAACTACCTGGCCTTTCTCGGTCTGGCCGCAGCTATCTGTTGCTACAAACGACTCGTCCGCCTCACCACGTAGGACACGGTCTTACTCCTTTCCAACGAGAGATGAAGTGGACCGCGATGTGTCCGCGGCCGGGTAATCAGCGAATGAGGATGAGTCCGCAGCTGTAGGCACGGGCGCGGCCGATGCCCTCGTTGATGAGGCTGCCAAGCATCCGGATACCGAGGGTGTCGGGGTCCGTGGTTGCTCCGATCCGGGCGAGGCCGTTGGGGTCGGAGGCTGGCTCTCCCAGGGGTTGGAGGCGCCGGGTGAACCAGTCCTTTGCGTGCTGGGCAGCGTCACCGCCACAAAACCTGAGCCAGAGCCGCTTGAAGTGAACGAAGCCATCCCGTGGCTCGCAACTGTTTCGTCGGCAAGCTGGTCGAGCGCCGCGTAGAGAGATGAGGTCTCGCCGATCAGGCGGGCCGCTGCGCTCTCAGGGTCATAGAGGACTGCGGCGTAGCGGCCGTCGCATAACTCGGGGCACAGCTTCCCGGAGTCAGCCTCAGCCAAGCACCGCAATAATATCGTCAAGGTCCATGAGCGTCACGTGTGCCAGCCCCCGGCTCGGCGTCCCAGTGGGCTTTCACGCTCCGGCGCTCCCACCGTCCCGCTCGACCGGGATCCACAGCTGGGAGTCGGTCTCGGCGCCGATCTCCACCGGCCGCGTCCGCAGGAGCTCTGGACCTGTCCGGCTCGTGTACGGGTTTGAGGGGAACCATTGCGTGAACACGTCTCGCCACAGTTCCTGGAGGGCGCTCGGGTAGGGTCCGTGGTTGTCGAAGACCGCCCAGGTCCCGGCTGGCACCTCGAGGGCGTCGAGCTCCTCGGCGGCCGCCTTGGGACCGGTCACCACGCCGATCCAGTAGTCCGCCCGTGCGCCCTCCTCCCGGCTGT
Source organism: Streptomyces sp. NPDC001920 (assembly GCF_053594495.1). NCBI lineage: Bacteria > Bacillati > Actinomycetota > Actinomycetes > Kitasatosporales > Streptomycetaceae > Streptomyces > Streptomyces sp. NPDC001920. The sequence goes on along the minus strand of NZ_JBSFEP010000043.1, from coordinate 2,512 downwards.
CGGTCAGGTACACCACCGCCGACAAGATCCCATCCGGCTCCTGGCCGGCCAGCTCCTTCATCCGTACGATCGTCGGCTTGTCCAGGCTCTCCAGGTGCGCCGCGGCTGCCACGTTGATCCCCTCCGGCACGAGCGGAAGCCGGGCCTTCTTGCCGATGACCCGAAACGACTCCTTCTCCACGATCCGGTAGCGCATGGTCGTGCTCCCTTCGACGACCACACGGAAGGACATACGCGGCTGCGCGGTGAGCACCCCACCCGTGCGCCGGGCCTCGCCCGGTCCAATGCCGTGCACCGATCGGAATGCCCGGGCGAACGCCTCGCCCGAGCTGTATCCGTACCGGACCGCAATGTCGAGCAGCGTCAGGTCCCCGGCCAGCACCTCGGCCCCGGCGAGGGTCATTCGTCGGCGCCGCACGTATACCGGGAGCGGCATCCCCGCGAGCGCGGAGAACAGCCGCCGGAAGTGGTACTCCGACACGGCGGCGATCCGGGCCACCTCGGTCATGTCGACCTCCCGGTCGAGGCAGGCCTCGAGGTGATCCAGCGCCTGATTCAGCCGCTCCAGCACGCCTATCCGTCCCTTCTTCTTGCTTGTCCACCGCCGCATGCAGCTGGGCGTCGAACTGGCATCGGCCCACCGCGGGGCGAAGGCAGGAGCGGTCCCGCGCAGCAGTCAGGCCGCCTTGCTGGAGTAGAGAAGATGTGTTCGCGCCCCGCCCCACAAAACCGGTGCGGGAATTGTCGGGCAGGAAGCCTTGACCTGGCATGAGGCTCACGCTCATGACTGATGTTAAGGGGTTTTACGAGCCGCGGTTCGAGGCAGTACGGACGGCCCTGGCAGCCTTGCTCGGCAAGGACGACGTGGGTGCCTCGGCGGCCGTCTACGTGGACGGCGAGCCGGTGGTCGACATCTGGGGCGGGTATGCCGATGCGGACCGCTCCGTCGGCTGGGAGCGCGACACCATCACCGGCGTGAACTCCACGACCAAGAACATGACCGCCCTGTGCGCGCTGATCCTGGTCGACCGGGGCGAGCTCGATCTGTCCGCGCCAGTCACCGCCTACTGGCCCGAGTTCGCCGTAGCCGGTAAGGAGAAGGTGCTGGTGGGGCACGTGCTGTCGCACACCGCGGGGCTGCCGGACCTGTCCGGGCCGACGACGGTCGATGAGCTCTACGACTGGGACAGCGTGACGGCGGGGCTGGCCGCTCAGGCGCCGAAATGGGAACCGGGAACGGCCGCCGGCTATCACGCCCTCACCTTCGGCTTCCTTGTGGGTGAAATCGTCCGCCGCATCACCGGCCGCAGTATCGGCGAGTTCTTCGCCGAAGAGGTGGCCAAACCGCTGGGTGCGGACTTTCACATCGGGCTCCCCACCGAACATGACCATCGCGTCGCGCCACTCGTCCCGCCGCCGTCCTTGACCGACGAGTACGCCGCCGGCGCACCGCTCGGTAGGGATGGCACACGCCGGGAGGACACCGGACTGGCGATCCGGGTCAAGGACGCCAACTCCCCGGCTTGGCGCCGCGCGCAGATCCCGGCGGTGAACGGCTTCGGCAACGCCCGCTCCGTCGCCCTCGTCCAGTCGGTACTGGCGAACCAGGGTTCGGCTGGCGGCGTGCGGATGCTGTCCCCAAAGGGTTGCGAGCCCGCCTGGCAGGAGGTGTTCCGCGGCGGGGACCGCGTGCTGGGCACCCCGATGTGCTGGACAGTGGGCTTCGGCAAGTTCGGCAACACCTTCGGCTGGGGCGGCTGGGGCGGCTCGCTGGTCGTGAGCGACCCCGACTCACGCATGACGGTGGCCTACGTCATGAACCAGATGATTGACCGGGACCGCCAAGAGGACAACCGCGGCATGGAGATCATCATGGCCGCATACAGCGGACTGCGCTGACGGGCGACGGGGCGGCCTGACCCGCACAGGCTGCTCCCTCCCCCGCTCAGTCGGAGCTTTTGAGGAACGGCACAGCTACCCCGCCTCGTGATCGGAGCCGAGCTCGGTGAAGTCGATATCCAGGTGCGGCTCGTACGCCTCCGGGGGAAATCGAGCTCGTGAGTGGAGTACTCGCCGAACCGCATGATCTTCTCGATCAGGTGGGACCAGACCTCGCACAAGTCCTCGGGGTCGGTTTTCCAGCCCTCGGCCTGCAGCTCGCGGACCGCCACCCAGACCCGTTCGGCGTCACCGTCGTGCCGATGGAAGAGGACGCCTACCGGGTTCGCCTGACCGAAGCGTTCGAACGCTGAGCCCGTGGCAGGCAACTTCGACGACGACGCGCCCCGCCGCATCCGGGACGCGGACGACTACGAACCCACGAGGTACGCCTTCTCGCCCGTCATGAGCGGGGCGTCGGCAGGACCCGTGATGTAGGGGCCGCGCCAGAGCACCCGGTGCTCCTGATCGACATCGGTTGGATCGGCCCGTCCCCGGCGATCAACGGCTACACCAAGGCGGCCGGCAAGAACCTGCGCATCATCTCCGGTTCGGCCTCCGGTGGTGTGAAGCT
>NZ_JBSFEP010000042.1:0-9601 GCF_053594495.1 Streptomyces sp. NPDC001920 | reverse complement strand
CCTCGTACTGGTTGTACGTGGGCTTTCGCCCGGTGCGGCGAGAGTGCGTGCCAGGCGTCGCGGGGCAGGCGGGACTTTGCGGACACGACCTAGGGGCGGGCCGCCGGGCGGGAGCGGATGCCCCCGCCCGGCGGCCGCGCGTGGCGGGTGCGGTGCTCAGGCCGCGGTCGGGGTGTAGTGGGCGGCGTCGTCGCCCTCGATGACGTGACTGAGCGTGCCGTCGACACCGGCCGGGACGTCGCCCGCGACGGTCACCCGGTGCAGCAGGCGCGGCAGGTCGCCGTAGTCGTCGGGGGCGTAGTGCTGGGTGATGCGGTTGTCGAACAGGACGAGGTCGCCCGGTGTCCAGGTCACCCGCACGATGTTCTCGGGTCGCGTAACGTACGACTGGAAGATGCGCAGCAGGTCACGGGAGTCGGTGGGGCCGAGGCCCAGGATGCTCTGGGCGAAGCCGCCGATGAACAGCCCCCGCTCCCCGGTCTCCGGATGGACGCGGACGACCGGGTGGGCGGTGCGGTACTTCCGGGAGACGAACCGCCTGCGGTGCTCGGCGGCCTTCTCGCTCTTCGGGGCGGCGTAGTCGTAGTCGTTGGTGTGCACCGCCCACAGCTTGTCCGCCAGCTCCCGCAGCGGCTCGGGCAGATCCCGGTACGCGGCGGCCGAGTTGGCGATGAGCGTGTTGCCGCCGTAGGGCGGGACCACGATGCTGCGCAGCGTGGACGCCTTGGGGGGCGTACGGACGAAGGTGACGTCGGTGTGCCACTGGTTGGCGCGGATTCCCTCGTCGCCGTCGACCGGCAGGATGTTCGGCTGGCCGTCGACGGAGGGGACCGTCGGGTGCGCGGTGGTCAGTTCACCGAAGAGGGAGGCGAAGCGGAGCTGGCCCGCGTCGTCCAGGTTCTGGCCCCTGAAGACGAGCGCCTTGTGTTCCAGGAGCGCTGAGTTGATCTCGGTGACGACGGCGGGGTCGAGGTCGGTGGAGAGATCCACGCCGAGGATCTCGGCGCCGATCCGGCCGCCGATCCTGCGGATGTCGAAGTCGGTGCTGGTGGTCATGCGCGGGTGTCCTTTCGAGTGGCGATCAGTCGGGAGGTCGTCAGGAGGTGATGGGCAGGGAGGTTCCCCGGGACCCTGGCGGGCTGAGGGGAGGGCCGACGGCCCGTAGCGCGCCGGGGGTGCGGCCTCGTCCCCAGCCGATGTGCCGGCGGTAGCTGCCGAGCAGCCCCGTACGGTCCAGGTGGTCCTCGTCGCGGGCGGTGGAGTCGTCGGGCAGCGGGTGGGTCAGGGGCGCGACGAACAGGGCGTCGGCCGGGCAGTTCGCCTCGCACTGGAAGCAGGTCTGGCAGTCGTCGCGGCGGGCGAGTACCGGGATGCCGTCCTCGCCTCGGTCGAAGACATCGGTCGGGCAGACCTTGATGCACTTGTCGCAGGCGATGCAGCGTTCCGCCGAGACCAGTTCGATCATGAGGCCGCCTCCAGGGCTGCGGCTGACGTGGCCGACGCGTCCGTCAGGGGCTCGACGCGGGTCCACACCCGGTCCAGACCGCCCGTCGTGATGCGGTGGTGCTGACCGGGGTCCTGTGCCGGGAAGTCGAGCCGCTTGGCCATGCCGCGGGTCTCGGTACGGGCCAGTGCGGCCGTGTACATCCAGCGGGCGTGTGCTGCCATCGCCGCCGCCTGCCTTGCCCGTACGGTGTCCCCGCCCTGGGCGTGCAGAGAGGCGCGCGACTGCTCCCAGACGCTGTCGAGGACCTCCAACGAGGTGGTGAGCCGGTCGCCGTGGCGCAGGTAGTTCTTCTCGTACGGCAGCACCTCGGCCTGGACCGCGGTGACGACCTCGCGGAAGTCCTCGGCCGGACCCGGTGTTCCGGTGGGCCGGAGCCCGGCCCCACCCACGGCCACCAGGCGCCTCGTGGCGGCGCGTGCGCCGAGCGAGCGGGCGTGGCGGGCCGCGCCCCGGCCGGCCCAGGTGCCGGAGGAGATGGCCCAGGCGGCGTTGTGGCTGCCGCCGCCGGTGAAGCCGCCGCAGATCAGCTCACGGGTCGCCGCGTCGCCGGCGGCGTACAGGCCGGGGACGGTGGTGGAGCAGTCGTCGCCGGTGATGCGGATGCCGCCGGTGCCGCGCACGGTGCCCTCGGCGAGCAGCGTGACGGCGAAGCGCTGGGTGAAGGGGTCGATGCCGAGCCGGTCGAAGGTGAGGAAGAAGTTGGGCTGGGCCAGCCGCATCGCCTGCCGGGCCGCCGAGTCCGCCCGGTCGAGGCGGCAGTACACCTTCTCGCTGAGCAGCGCCCGCGCGATCACGGAACGGCCGCCCTGGCTGGCGGCACCCTCCAGGACCGTGCCGTCCTCGTGGTAGAAGGTCGCGAACGAGTAGAACGCGGTCTTGGTGACGGAGGTGCCCTCGGGCGCGATGCCGTACGCGTTGGAGAACTCCATCCCCGACAGCTCCGCGCCCGCCTCGGCGGCGAACAGCGCGCCGTCGCCGGTGTTGACGTTGCAGCCGAGCGCGCCGCTGAGGAACGCGCAGCCGCCCGTGGCCAGGACGACCGCCCCGGCGCGCACCCGGTACGGCTGCCCGGCCTGCCGCCGGTGCCCCCGGGCCCCGGCGACCGCTCCGGAGGGATCGGTGAGCAGTTCGGTGACCGGGCTGTGGTCGAGGACGCGTGCCCCGGCCCGCTGGACGCGGATCCGCATCCTGCGCATGTACTCCGGCCCCTGGAGGCCGTTCCTGAGCTGTTTGCCGTCGGGCCCGGTCGGGAAGGGGTAGCGTCCCGCCGCCGCGAGCTCGTTCATCCCGGCGTATGTCTGGTCCAGTACCCGGGCCATCCAGCGCCGGTCGGCCAGGTATCCGCCGAGTCCCTCCCTGCTCGCCATGGCCGCCTCCCGAGCGGCGGGCTCCGGGGGGACGTACCAGACGCCCGTTCCGGCGGAGGCGGTGGCGCCGCTGGTGCCGCAGTAGCCCTTGTCGGCGAGGACCACGTCCGCCCCGTCCTGGGCCGCCTTGAGCGCGGCCCAGGTGGCGGCGGGGCCGCCACCGACCACCAGGACGTCCGTGGTGAGGTCGAGGCCGGTCATACGGCCACTTCCTGTCCTGCGGCTGTCGCGGTCAGCCGGTTGGCGGGGCGGGGCAGGCCGTAGTTCTCGCGCAGGGTGCGGCCGGTGTACTCGGTGCGGAACAGCCCGCGCCGCTGCAGGATCGGCACGACGTGGTCGACGAAGTCCTCCAGGCCGCCCGGCAGATGGGGCGGCATGATGTTGAAGCCGTCGGCGGCGCCCTCGGTGAACCACTCCTCGATCTCGTCGGCCACCTGCTCGGGAGTGCCGGCGAAGACGCGGTGGCCGCGTCCGGCGCCGAGGCGGGCGATGAGCTCGCGCAGGGTGAGGCCGTCGCGGCGGGCGAGTTCGGCGACGAGCGTGAAGCGGCTCTTGTTGCCGTTGATGTCCCGCTCCTCGGGCAGCTCGGGCAGCGGCCCGTCCAGCGGCAGTCCGGTCAGGTCGGTGCCGAGCATCCCGGAGAGCTGGGCGAGCCCGTACTCCGGGACCTGAAGATCCGTCAGTTCCTGTTCCAGCGTGCGGGCCTCGACCTCCGTGGAGCCGATGACGGGCGCGATGCCGGGGAGCACCAGCAGCTGGTCCCCGGTGCGGCCGTAGCGGGCGAGGCGGGATTTGAGGTCCTTGTAGAAGGCCTGGCCGTCGGCGAGGGTCTGCTGGGCGGTGAAGACGGCCTCGGCGTACTGGGCGGCGAACTCCTTGCCGTCCTCCGACGAGCCGGCCTGCACCAGCAGCGGGTAGCCCTGCGGGGTGCGCGGTACGTTCAGCGGGCCCTGCACCCCGAAGTACTCCCCGCGGTGGTTGATCTCCCGCACCTTGTCGGTGTCTGCGTAGATGCCGCGTTCACGGTCGAGGAGGATCGCGTCGTCCTCCCAGCTGTCCCACAGTTTGGTGGCGACCTCGACGAACTCCCGCGCCCGCGCGTAGCGCAGCGCGTGCTCCAGGTGTTCGTCCTGCCCGAAGTTGCGGGCCTCGTTGACGGTGCCGGAGGTGACGATGTTCCAGCCGGCCCGGCCGCCGCTGATGTGGTCCAGGGAGGCGAACTTGCGGGCGGTGTGGAACGGCTCGTTGAACGTGGTGGAGACGGTGGCGATCAGGCCCACGTGCTCGGTGACCGCGGCCAGGGCCGACAGCAGGGTGAGGGGTTCGAAGCCGCCGAGGGCGTTGTGGCGGACCTTGCCCCACAGGGCGAGGCCGTCGGCGAGGAAGACGGAGTCGAGCAGGCCGCGCTCGGCGGTGCGTGCGAGGTGCTGGAAGTAGCGCAGGTCGGTGACGCGTTCGGGCTGGGTCCGCGGGTGCCGCCAGGCGGCGTCGTGGTGGCCGGCGTTCATCAGGAAGGCGTTGAGATGCAGCTGACGGGGTCTGGGCGCGGTCATGGGGTTCCTCGGATCGGGGGGCGGCGAGGCGGGCGGGTGACAGGGGGAGAGGGAAGAAGGGAGGGCGGGCGGGTCAGCCGCCCGCGGGTAGGCGCCAGGAGCTGAGCCGTCGCTCGACGGTCACCAGGACCTGGTTGAAGACCACGCCGATGGCGGAGATCGTGATGATGCCCGCGTACATCTGGGGGATGGCGAAGTTGTACTGCGAGGCGTTGATCAGATAGCCGAGGCCCGCCTTGGCACCGATCATCTCGGCGGCGACCAGCACAAGGATCGACACCGCTCCGGCCAGCCGGATGCCGGTGAACATCACCGGTACCGAGGCCGGCAGGATGACCTTCTGGAACAGGCGAGGTGCGGACAGGTCCATCGACTTCGCCAGCTTCAGCAGGGTCGGGTCGACGTGGCGGACCGCGCTGATCGTGTTGAGCAGGATCGGCCAGGTGCACGCGTACACCACGATGGAGATCTTCGAGGTCTCGCCGATGCCCAGCAGCAGGACGAACACCGGCAGCAGGGCCAGCGCGGCGGTGTTGCGGAACACCTCCAGCAGCGGTCCCAGGAGGTCGGCGACGGGCCGGTACCAGCCGATGAGCAGCCCGAGCGGTACGGCCACCGCCACGGCGATACCGAAACCGCTGAACGAACGGGTCAGGCTGGCCCGGGCGTTGTCGGCGAGCTGACCGTCCGCGGCGAGCCCCCACCAGGCGTCGGCGACCTCGCTGAACGGCGGCAGGAAGGTGCGGTCCACCAGACCGGCTCGCGGCGCGACCTCCCACAGCAGGAGCAGGGCCGCGATGGCCGCGGACTTGGTCGCCCCCTTCAGCAGCAGGTACGGCAGTCGACGAACCGTCCGCAGCGCCGTCCGGCGGACACGGGCCGTGAGGGAGGGAGCCCGGCGCGCGTCCGGGGGTGATGAGGCGCCGGGCGTGAGCGCGGTGGATGTGCCGGCTTCAAGGGACGTGGCGGACTCGGCGGGCTTGGTGAGGGAAGGTGCCTGGACCGTTTCCGTCGTGTTCGCCGCGTCGGTCGTGGTGGTCGCGTGGGTCGCGTCGGCCTTCTCTGCTGTCGTGCCGGTCGTGGAGCTCATACGGAGGCCTCCTCCTTCTCCAACTGCTGGGCCCTGGCCACCTCGTCGTGCAGCAGTGACCAGATCTGATGGCGGTGCCGTGCGAACTCGGGACTGGAGCGGAGGTCGTCCGTCGCCGTACGCGATCCGAGGGCGACCGGCACGATCTGCTTGATCCGGCCCGGCCTGGACGTCATGACGGCGACGCGTTGTCCCAGGTAGACGGCCTCGTCGATGCCGTGGGTGATGAAGACGACGGTCTTGCCGGTGCGCTGCCAGATGCGCAGCAGCTCGTCCTGCAGCGACTCGCGGGTCTGGGCGTCCAGCGCGGCGAACGGCTCGTCCATCAGCAGGACGTCGGGGTCGTAGGCGAGGCTGCGGGCGATCGCCACCCGCTGCCGCATTCCGCCCGACAGCTCGTGCGGATGCCGCTCCTCGAAGCCGGACAGGCCGACCAGGTCCAGGAACTCCCGGGCACGTGCGGCACGTTGACGACGCGGCACGCCGGTGGCCTCCAGACCGAACTCGACGTTGCCCTGCGCCGTGCGCCACGGCAGCAGCGCGTACTGCTGGAACACGATGCCCCGGTCCAGTCCGGGCCCCGTCACGGGTTCGCCGTCCAGCAGGATCCGCCCGCCAGTGGGCTGGGTGAGGCCGCCGAGCAGCTCCAGCAGTGTCGACTTTCCGCAGCCGCTGGGACCGACCAGGACGACGAACTCCCCGTCCGCGATGTCCAGGTCGATACCGTCGAGGGCGGTGAAACGGGTGGTCTGCCCGCCCCCCGTACGGTCCTTGATGGTGAAGTCCTTCCGCACGTCTTCGAACACGATCTTGGGCGTCGTGGATTGCGTGGTGGCTTCCGGCATGGGATCAGCTCCCGCTCTTCGTGGCGGAGGACTTCTTGTAGGCGTTGAACTCATTGGTGTAGAGGTCCGACAGCTCGACCTGGCCCTTCTTGATGTCGCCGCGCTCGGCCAGCCAGTCGATCCACAACTGGAGTTCCTTGCCGGTGATCCGGCCCGCCGTCTCGGCGACGCCGTAGGACCGCCAGAACTTCAGCGGTGCGGTGTCCTCGTTGCGGCCGCGCTTCTTCACGATCTCCGTCATCCGAGCGACGATCTCCTCGTGCGGAGTGGTACGGGACCACTCGATGGCCCGCCCCACGGCGGTGACGAAGGTCCGGGCCGTGTCGGGGTTCTGCTTCAGGAAGCGGTCCGTCATCACGTACGTGCCGGCGCTGAACGCTCCGAGCAGCTGGTAGTCCGTGAACAGCGGGCGGATACCGCCGGTCTCCAGGGCCTTGTCGCGCAGGATGCCGCCGAGTACGGCCACGTCGATCTGCTTCTGGCGCAGGGACTGCTCGGTGTTGACCGGGGGCACCACGAGCGGCTCGACCTTGTCGATGTCCGCCTGGGACAGACCGCCCCGCTGAAGGTAGATGTCGAGCATGGCCTCGGAGTGGGCTCCCAGGGTGTTCATCCCTACCTTCTTGCCGATCAGGTCCCGGGCCGAGCGGATCGGGCTGTCCTTGAGGACGTAGAAGCCGTTGTAGGCGTACTTGTCGGCGCCGTAGTAACTGATGACGGCCTTGATGGGGGCGTTGTTGGCGGCCAGTTTGACGACCGCGCCGTTGAAAGCGCCGCCGAAGTCGACCTGCCCGGTGGCCGCGGACTGGATGTCCTGCGGTCCGCTGATCGTGTTGCCGACCCACTTCAGCTTCACGTCCTCCAGATAGCCGAGATCCTCGGCCAGTTCGGGCAACGTGACCTGACCGGCCCAGCCCTGGTATCTCAGCGTCTTGGTCTGGTCCTTGGCGGCCGGTGTTCCGGAGGCGGCCGTGCCGCAGCTCACCGACACCGCCGAAAGACCGAGAAGGGTGAGGAAGTGACGTCGGGTCGATGCCGTCGTGGCCATGGCAGGTTCCTGTTCGGGAAACGGGAAAGGGAAAGGGCAGACGCCGGCGGCCGAGAAGAGATCTCAGCAGAAATGGCTATGTTGAGGGCCGACGTCTGTTGAAAGAAAGCAGCGGCTTGCGCAGAAGCCCACTGTGAAATGGAGCGAAAGGGAGCTGTGCCCGTCAGCGGGTGCGGCGACCGACGGCACAGATGGCGCTGGCCTGACGTCGCAGATCGACGTGCAGGCGCGCGGCGAGGGTCTCGTACTTGCTCACAGCCAAGAGAGTTGCAGCGAAATCCAGCCAGGTCAATGTCGCTTGCGTGTGCGCCATATGTTCTCAACGGTCCGACATGCGAATGAAGCGCGGCGTTCACAATGGTCTGGACGGGCGGTGAGGTGGTGGCTGCCGTTTTATGCCGCCACGGCCGTCAGCGCAGTGACTGCACGGCGTGGAGGGCACCGAGGCCGGTGGCCGGGGCGCCGAGCAGGAGACGCAGTGCCGTTTCGGGCAGCCGAGGTTGCAGGTGCGCCCCGAGGTGGCCGCCGATCAGTCCGCCGAGGCCGCAGGCCAGACCGAGGTACCAGTCGGGGGCGATGTCACCGGAGTGCGTCAGGGACAGCAGCGCGAAGGCCGCGGCCCCGGTCACGGATGTGGCGAACGTGGAGGCGAGGGCGGCCGGTGCCACGCGGGCGACGGACATGCCCCGGCCGACCAGTACGGGGCCGAGGACGGAGCCGCCGCCGATTCCCGGCAGCAGGCCGATCGGCTCAGGTATTTGCGGGACCGCGGATTCGATCCCCGGAACCGGTCTCCCCGAACGTCCCCGCCTCCCGATCAGGCGGGCAGGACGAACGGAGGGTGAGCGCCGTTGAGGAAGTACTCCCCGACATCGCGGAGCCGGTGGGCGACGGGCTCGTACAGGGTGTGGGTTCGGGCATTGCGCCAGAACCGGTCGAAGCCCAGCCGTGCGCAGGTGGAGCGGGCGCCGATGATGTCGAGGGCGCGGGTGGTGGACTCCTGCGCTGCCCTGGCCGCGGCGGTTTCGGCCATGGCCACGAGGGCGGAGATGTCCGCGCACTCGTCGTAGGTGAGGCCTTCGCCGAGTTCAAGGCCGTCCCGCACGGCTTCCAGTGCTTGATCGGTGAGTGCCGACGCGGAGCGGGTGAGGACGGTGAGTTCTCCGTAGGCGGTCTGCACCTGCGGGTCGTGCGGGGTGCCGGTCGGCCAGGCGGGGTGCCAGGGTGCGTGGCCCGTCCTGCTGTACTCACGAGCCTCGGCGAGCACTCCCTCGGCCATGCCGAGAAGGAGCTGGGCGGAGAAGAGACGCCCGACCGGAGATGCCAGGGCGGCCCGGGGCGACAGCAAGTCCTCGTCCGCGGACAGGGAGCCGAGCACGTCGTCGGCACCCACCGGTACGTCGTCGAACTCCACGCTGCCGCCGGCCGCGAGCCGCTGGCCGAAGGCGTCCGCATCGCCGTCGATCACCACACCGGGATGGGCGGGATCCACCACGACGGCGAGTGGTTCACCCGTGTCCTCCCGCACGGCGCGCACGGCGAGACGATCGGCGACCAGGACCCCGGTGGTGTAGCTCTGCCGACCGTCGAGCACCAGCCCCTTGGAGGTCCTGGCCAGCATCAGAGGCGGCTCCTGACGCGCGAAACCGCCGCCCCAGCACCACTGTTCGGCTGCGGACCGCTCCTCTGTCTGCGCGGCGAGAGCGGGCCCGGCGAAGAACCGGGCGCTCCCCGACAGGAAGTAGTGACAGCCGAGCAGTTGACCGATCGCGCCGTCGGCCGCGGCGATCTCCCGGACGACTGCGTAGGCCGTGGGCCAGTCCGCACCGCCTCCCTGGGACTCGGGCGGCGTCAGGAGCGTCAGCAGTCCCGCCTCGCGCAGTCGGGACACCTCGTCGATCGGGGCCTTGCCCGCCTGCTCTCGGGCCGCCGCGTCCGTGGCCAGGTCGTCCGCCGTCTCGCGGGCCACGCGCAGCCAGTGCGCACGGCCGGGCCCGGTTCGGTCGGACGGCGCGACGGGGTGGGACGGCGCGGAGGCAAGGCCCATGGAAGTGGTCTCCTCAAGGTCGGCCGCAGGGCGCGGCGTTGGAGCTCTTCTGCTGGTCGGGCACGTACTTGTAGCCCACGCGCCGAACGGTGACGATGCGGTGCCGGTGAGCCGCACCCAGTTTGCGGCGCAGGCGGGCGATGT
>NZ_JBSFEP010000041.1:0-10299 GCF_053594495.1 Streptomyces sp. NPDC001920 | reverse complement strand
CTACGCCAACCCGTCCGCCTCACCACCGCCCTCACCACCCTCCACACCCACAACGTCACCACCTACCTCGAAATCGGACCCCACCCCACCCTCACACCCCACATCCACACCACCCTCGACCAGCAACCCACCCCACACACCATCACCCACACCCTCCACACCGACCACCCCGAAACAACCACCCTCACCACCGCCCTCACCACCCTCCACACCCAAGGCCACCCACCCACCTGGAACACCCTGATCCCTCCCGGTTCCACCGACCCCGAAGTTCCCACCTATCCCTTCCAGCAGCGCCGCTACTGGGCGGTGGCTGGATCCGCCGCGGGTGATGTGGCGGCGGCCGGGCTCGGCGCAGCCGATCATCCGCTGCTCGGAGCCATGGTCACCGTCGCCGCGAGCGACGCCTGTCTCCTGCACGGCCGTATCTCGGTGGAGACACACCCGTGGCTGGCCGACCACGCGATCCTGGGCATGGTCCTGTTGCCGGGCACGGCCTTCGTCGAGCTGGCGCTGCACGCGGCGGACCGGACCGGTGGGGGCCAGGTGGCCGAGCTCACCCTGGAGGCGCCGCTGGTCCTGCCGGAGGCCGGCGCGGTGCAGCTTCAGGTGCAGGTGGATCCCGCCGACGAGACGGGGGCCCGGCAGATCGGCATCCATGCGCGGCCCGCCGACTCCGATGTGGCGTGGACGCGTCACGCCTCCGGCCTGCTCGCCGCGGCGGAGGCGCCGCCCGAGGACGACGACCTGGCGGAGTGGCCGGTGCCGGGCGCCGTTCCGGTCGAAGTGGACGACCTGTACGAGCGGGTGGGCCTGCTCGGCATGGCGTACGGCCCCGTGTTCCAGGGGCTGCGTGCCGCCTGGCGGCACGGCGACGACCTCTACGCCGAGGTCGTGCTGCCCCAGGGCACCGACGCGAAGGGGTTCGCACTCCACCCTGCGCTGCTGGACGCGGCGCTGCACGTGACGATCCTGCGTGACGGTGACGGAGCGACGACACGCCTGCCGTTCGCGTGGACGGGTGTGTCCGCGTACGGGCTCGGCGGCGGTGCCACGGCGCTGCGGGTGCGGTTGTCTCCGGCGGGCGAGGACGCGGTGGCGCTGACGGTCGCCGATGAGCAGGGCGCCGTGCTGGCGACTGTCGACGGGCTCACCGCCAGGCCGGTCACACCCGAGCAGCTGGTGCCGGACACGGCGGTGGCGCGGGACGCTCTGCTGCGGACCGACTGGCCTGCGCTGCCCGCCGCGGGTCCCGCGGAGCGGGAGTTCGTACGGTGGTGCGTGCGGGACGGTGTGGCGGGCGTGGAGGAGCCGGTGCCCGGCGCGGTGCTCAGCGGCGGACTCGGGGAGCTGTGCGACGCCGTCGCCGCGGGTGCCGGGATGCCGGACGCTGTGTTCGCCGTCGTACCGCCGATGCGGCAGCCGCGGGATGCCACCGCGTATGTGCTGGAGCTGATTCAGCGGTGGCTGGCCGCCGAGGTGTTCGGCTCGGCGCGACTTGTGCTGGTGACCCGTCAGGCGGTGGCCGTGCAGGACGGGGAGCCCGTGTCGGACCTGGGCGCGGCGGCGGTGTGGGGTCTGGTGCGCTCGGCCCAGACGGAGAACCCCGGGCGGTTCGCGCTGCTGGACGTGGACGCGGCCGGGGGCGAGACCCTGGGCGAGGCAGCGACCGATGTCGATGCCTGGGGAGCGGTGCACTCGGCCTTCGCGGCGGGTGAGTCGCAACTGGCCCTGAGGAGCGGGACGTTGCATGCTCCGCGGCTGGTGTCCGCAGCGCCGACGCCGCTGTCGGCGCTCGACGCGGGGACGCGTCTGGATGTGTCGGTGCCGGGCACCGTGGACGGCGTCGTGCTGGTTCCGGCGGAGGACGCCACCAGGCCCCTGGCGGCCGGTGAGGTACGTGTGTCGATGCGCGCGGCCGGTCTCAACTTCCGTGACGCGCTGATCGCCCTCGGCATGTACCCGGGGCAGCCGATGCTCGGCTCGGAAGGTGCGGGTGTCGTCACGGAGGTGGGCCCGGACGTGGCGACCGTGGCGGCCGGTGACCGGGTGATGGGGTTGTTCCAGGGCTGCCTGGGACAGTGGGCCGTCACCGACCACCGGATGCTGACCCGGATGCCGGAGGGCTGGTCGTTCGCGCAGGCGGCGGCTGCTCCGACGGTGTTCCTGACGGCGTACTACGCACTGGTCGACCTGGCGGGGATCGGCCCGGGGCGGCGGATCCTGGTCCACGCGGCGGCCGGTGGCGTGGGCATGGCGGCGACCCAGCTGGCCCGGCATCTGGGCGCGGAGGTGTTCGGCACGGCGAGCCACCCCAAGTGGGCGGCGCTTCGGGCGCGGGGTCTGGACGACGCACACCTCGCGAACTCGCGGACGCTCGACTTCGCGGACGCGTTCCTGGAGTCGACGGGCGGTGCGGGTGTCGATGTCGTCCTGAACGCCCTCGCGGGTGAGTTCGTCGACGCCTCGCTGCGGTTGCTGCCCCGCGGTGGTCACTTCCTGGAGATGGGCAAGACGGACATCCGCGAGCCGGAGCGGGTAGCGGCGGATCGACCCGGTGTCGACTACCGGGCGTTCGACCTTGCGGACGCGGGCGCGGACCGGATCCAGCGGATGCTGACGGAGCTGGTCGAGCTGTTCGAACGAGGAGTGCTGGAGCCGCTGCCCGTGACCGCGTACGACCTGCGTGCGGCGCCCGAGGCACTGCGGCAGCTCAGCCAGGCGCGGCACGTCGGCAAACTGGTGCTCACAGTGCCACGGCCGATGGACAGCTCAGGCACGGTGCTGGTCACGGGTGGCACGGGTGCGTTGGGTGCCCTCGCCGCGCGGCACCTGGTCAGCCGGCACGGTGTGCGGCGGCTGCTGCTGACCGGTCGGCGGGGCCCGGACGCGCCGGGGGCGGCGGCGCTGCGGGCCGACTTGGAGGAGCTGGGGGCGCAGGTCACCGTGGCGGCGTGCGACGCCTCCGACGCGGAAGCACTGCGCGCGCTGCTGGACGGCGTACCGCACGAGCATCCGCTGACCGCCGTAGTGCACCTGGCGGGGCTGGTGGACGATGCGACCATCGGGTCGCTGACACCCGGGCACCTGGACGCCGTGCTGCGGCCGAAGGCGGACGCGGCGTGGAACCTCCATGAGCTCACCCGGGACCTGGACCTTTCGGCGTTCGTTCTGTACTCGTCGGCCGCCGGTGTCCTGGGAAGCGCCGGTCAGGGCAACTACGCTGCCGCCAACGCGTATCTGGACGGGCTGGCCTGGCAGCGGCGCGCGGCCGGGCTTCCGGCCGTGTCCCTGGCGTGGGGCCTTTGGGGTGACCCGAACGGCATGAACGGTGCCCTGGACGAGGCCGACCAGCGGCGGATACGGCGCTCCGGTCTGCTGCCGCTGAGCGGTGGGCAAGGGCTGGCCCTCCTGGACGCGGCGCTGTCGGACCACCGCGCCGTGCTGGTGCCTGCCGCGCTGGACCGTTCGGCGCTGGCGTCGGCGCCCTCCGCCGCGGTGCCGCCGATCCTGCGCGAGCTGGCGCACGCGGGTGCCGCCGCCGGGGGCCGCGCGCGCCGGACGGCGAGTGGCGGCGCCACCGCGCTGCTCGGCCGTCTGGAAGGGCGCACGGAGGCGGAGCAGACGCGCATCATGGTGGCTCTGGTCCGTGCGGAGGTGGCCGCCGTGCTGGGGCACAGCGCCGCCGACGCGGTCGATCCGGGGCGTACGTTCCAGGAGCTCGGCTTCGACTCGCTCACCGCGGTGGAGCTGCGCAACCGTCTCAACGCCCTGACCGGGCTGCGGCTGCCGGCCACACTGGTCTTCGACCATCCCACGGTCGAAGTGCTCGCCGGCCGGCTGCGCGAAATCCTCGGGGAGGAGGCGCAGTCCTCGGCGGGGTCGGCGCCGGCCCGCCGGTCACGGCCCGGGAGGACACGCAAGGACGTGGGGGCGGACGAGCCGATCGCCATCGTCGGCATGGCGTGCCGCTTCCCCGGCGGCGTGGACTCCCCGCAGCAGCTGTGGGAGCTGGTCGCCGGGGCGGGTGACGCGATCTCGGACTTCCCCACCGACCGGGGCTGGGATCTGGCAGCGATCCTCGACCCCGAGCCGGGCAAGGCCGGTACCACGTACACAGGGCGGGGCGGGTTCATCCATGACGCGGACCGCTTCGACGCGGACTTCTTCGGCATCAACCCGCGCGAGGCGCTGGCCACGGACCCGCAGCAGCGGCTGCTGCTGGAGACCGCGTGGGAGACCGTGGAGCGTGCCGGTATCGATCCGGTCACCCTGCGGGGCAGCCGGACCGGGGTGTTCGTCGGCATGGCGTCGCAGCAGTACGGGTTCGGTGCCTCGACGCCGGAGGTCGACGGGTACCTGCTGACCGGCACCACGACCAGTGTCGCCTCCGGCCGGGTCGCCTACGCGCTGGGGCTGGAGGGGCCGGCGATCACCCTGGACACGGCTTGTTCGTCCTCGCTCGTCGCCCTGCATCTGGCCTGCCGGGCGCTGCGCGACAGCGAGTGCGACCTGGCGCTGGCCGGGGGCGTGACGGTGATGTCCTCACCGGGGATCTTCATCGAGTTCAGCCGTCAGCGTGGGCTGGCGCCCGACGGCCGGTGCAAGCCGTTCGCCGACGGGGCCGACGGCACGGCGTGGGGCGAGGGAGTGGGGCTGCTGCTGGTGGAGCGGCTCTCGGACGCCGTACGCAACAAGCATCGGGTGCTGGCGGTCGTACGGGGCAGCGCGATCAACCAGGACGGTGCCAGCAACGGGCTCACGGCGCCCAACGGCCCGTCGCAGGAGCGCGTGATCCTGGAGGCGCTGGACAACGCCGGGCTGACGGGCGGCGACGTCGACGCGGTGGAAGCGCACGGAACGGGTACCCCGCTGGGCGATCCGATCGAGGCACAGGCGCTGCTGGCCACGTACGGTCGGGACAGGGCGGCGGACCGGCCGCTGTGGCTGGGGTCCGTCAAGTCGAACATCGGGCACACCCAGGCGGCCGCCGGTGTCGCAGGCGTGATCAAGACGGTGGAGAGCCTGCGCCACGGGGTGCTGCCCCAGTCGCTGCACATCGACGCGCCGACCTCCCACGTGGACTGGGGGCGGGGCGCGGTCGCGCCGCTCACGGAGAGCGTCGCGTGGCCGGAGACGGGCCGGGCCCGCCGTGCGGGCGTGTCGTCGTTCGGCATCAGCGGCACCAACGCCCACGTGATCCTGGAGCAGGCTCCGGCCGCACAGACCTTGGAGCCGCGGGCCCCACGGGACCAGCAACGGCCCGGCGGGCACGCCGAGTCCGGGCCCGGTGCGGTGCAGCCGCTGCTGGGTTCGGCGGCGCCGGTTCCGTGGCTGCTGTCCGCCCGGAGCGAGGACGCGCTGCGCGAGCAGGCCCGCCGGTTGCGTCGTACCGCGGTCGCGGAGGACGGCGACGACCTGGCCGCTGTGGCGCACGCGCTGGCCACCACACGCTCGCGGTTCGAGCACCGCGCGGTGGTCCTCGGCCGGGAGCGCCCGGAGGTCGGGACGGCCCTGGAGGCGTTGGCCTCGGGTGCGCCGCATCCGGCCGTGTCCTCAGGTACGGCGCCCGTGACGCCGGGGGGCATCGTCCTCGTGTTCCCGGGCCAGGGCTCGCAGTGGGTGGGCATGGCGCGGGACCTGCTGGACTCGTCACGGGTGTTCTCCGACCGGCTGCACGCCTGCGCCGACGCGCTCGCGCCGTACGTCGACTGGTCGCTCGTCGATGTGCTCCGGGGCCGGCCGGGGGCTCCCGCCCTCGACCCGGTGGAGATCGCGCAGCCGGTGCTGTTCTCCGTGATGGTCTCGCTCGCGCAGCTGTGGCGCGCCGCGGGGGTGCGCCCCGACGCGGTCATCGGCCACTCCCAGGGGGAGATCGCCGCCGCCGCGGTGGCGGGCGCCTTGTCGCTCGACGACGCGGCCCGGGTGGTGGCCCTGCGCAGCAGTACGCTGCGCGCCCTGCGGGGCACCGGTGCGATGGCGTCGGTGCCGCTGTCGGCCACCGACGTGGAGGAGGCGCTGTCCCGCTGGCAGGGCGCTGTCGGGGTGGCGGCCGACAACGGGCCGGCGAGCACGGTCGTCTCGGGTGACCTCGACGCCGTGCACGAGCTCGTGGCCCGCTACCAGGCCGACGGGGTCCGGGCGAGGCTCATCCCCAACGACTACGCCTCGCACTGCGAGCACGTGGAGGTCATCCGCGACGAACTCCTCGACCGCCTCGCCGATGTGAGGGGCCGTCAGTCCGAGATCCCGTTCTGGTCCACGGTCACCGGCGCCGAGCTGGACACCCGGGAGCTCGACGCCGACTACTGGTACCGCAACCTGCGCCGGCCGGTGCGGTACGCGGGAACAGTGCGCGCCCTGCTCGACACGGGCCACCGGCTCTTCGTCGAGGCGAGCCCGCACCCCGTGCTCACGTTCGGCACCGAGCAGACCATCGAGGCGTCGGGGCTGCCCGCGACAGCGCTGGGAACCCTGCGCCGTGAACGCGATGAGAACCACGAGTTCCTGGGTGCCCTGGGCCGCGCGCATGTCCACGGGGCGCCGATCGCGTGGGAGCGGGTCATCGGCGTACGGCCCGACGACGGGTCGGTGGCGGTGCCGACGTATCCGTTCCAGCGGCGGCGGTACTGGCTGGCGCCCGCCGAACCGGCCGGTGACGTGCGCTCGGCCGGCCTGGACAGCGCCGGGCATCCGATGCTGACGGCGGCGACGGTGCTCGCCGAGGACGGCCGTCACATGTTCACCGGGCGACTCTCCCCTCGGACGCACCCGTGGCTTGCGGACCACGCCGTCGTGGACCGGATGCTGCTGCCGGGCGCGGCGTTCGTGGAGCTGGCCCTGTACTGCGCCGAGCGGACCGGCAGTCCCGGCATCGAGGAGCTCACCCTGGAGGCCCCGCTGGTTCCCGCCGAGAGCGGGGTGCAGTTGCAGATCCTCGTCGGCGCCCCCGACGCGGACGGCCGCCGCTCCCTGACGGTGCACTCACGGCCCGACGACGCCGACCCGGAAGCCCCGTGGGCGCGGCACGCGACCGGACTTCTCGCCGGCGGAACGCCAACGGCCACCGACCCCACCGCTGACGCTGCCGAGGCGGACGCGGACGCAGCCTGGCCGCCGGAGGGTGCCGAGCCGCTGGCCACCGAAGAGCTGTACGACCGGTTCGCGGACACGGGCCTCGCCTACGGCCCTGTCTTCCAGGGGCTGCGCGCCGCGTGGCAGGACGGCGACCACGTCTACGCCGAGGTCGATCTCCCCGAGGAGACCGACAGCTCCGGGTACGGCATCCACCCCGCGCTCCTGGACGCCGCATTGCACGCCATGGCCTGGACCGCGCCCGACCCGGACGGTGACGGCCCCGGGGTACGGCTGCCCTTCGCCTGGACCGGGGTGCGACTGCACGCGGCCGGCTCCAGGGCCTTGCGCGTACGGCTCACGCCGGGCACGGACACCGGTGCCGGCGCGGGCGGGGTGGCGCTGGAGTTGGCGGACCCGTCCGGGCGCCCCGTTCTGTCGATCGGTTCCCTGACGGTCCGCCCGCTCTCCACGCACCGCTTGCCCGGCGCCGGCACGTCACGGGGCAGCGCCCTGTACCGGGTCGTGTGGACGGAACGCCCGGACGGCCCGCCCCGTGCCGGCCTGCGCCTGGCCGTGCTCGGGAGCGGCATGCCCGGCGGCACGGCCACGGACATGGGAGCCGAGTCGTACGAGGACCTGGGTGACCTGCGCGCGCGACTCGCGTCCGGCGGCACGGTGCCCGACCTCGTGCTGGCCCACCTCGGGCGGGCCGGCGGTGACGAACCCGCCCTCGACGCCCGGGAGGCGGTGCTGGAGGCCCTGTCCCTGCTGCGCGACTGGTCGGCCGACGAACGGCTCGCCCCGGCCCGGCTGGTCCTGGCCACCCGGGGCGCGGTTCCGGTCGAGGACGGCGAGGACGTGCCCGATCTGGCGGGCGCCGCCGTGTGGGGCCTCGTCCGCAGCGCCCAGGCGGAGGAGCCGGGGCGGTTCCTGCTCGTCGACACCGACGGCCTGGCCGCGTCGCTCGCCGCGCTCCCGGCCGCCGTGGCCTTCGCGGCCGCCGACGGCGAGCCCCAGATCGCCGTGCGGGCCGGCCGGGTCCACCTTCCCCGGCTCGCCCGTGCGGCCGTCGAAGCCGTGGACGCCGGTCGCACGGACGCCGTGGGCGCCGAGGCGGCCGTGTCCCGACCGGGGCTCGACCCCTCGGGCACCGTCCTCATCACCGGCGGCACCGGCACCCTCGGGCGCCTCGTGGCCCGGCACCTGGTCCGGACGCACGGCGTGTCACGTCTCCTCCTGGTCGGCCGGCGCGGGCCGCTCGCCCCGGGCGCCGAGGAGCTGCGGGAGGAACTCGCCGCGCTGGGCGCCGAGGTCACCGTCGCCGCGTGCGACGTCACCGACGACGACGCCCTGCGCGCCACGCTCGACGCCGTGCCCGCCGAGCATCCACTCACAGCCGTGATCCACGCAGCCGGTGCCGTCGACGACAGCACCATCGGGTCGCTCACCCCCGCCCGGATCACCGGCGTACTGCGGCCCAAGGCCGACGCGGCCTGGACCCTGCACCGACTCACCCGGTCCCTGGACCTCGCGGCGTTCGTGATGTTCTCCTCGGCGGCGGGCGTCCTCGGCAGCGCGGGCCAGGGCAACTACGCCGCCGCCAACACCTTCCTGGACGCGCTCGCCCAGCACCGCCGCGCGCACGGGCTCGCCGGCCTGTCCCTGCCCTGGGGGCTGTGGGAGGAAGGCTCGGGCCTGACCGGTCACCTGGACCAGGCCGACCGCCACCGGATGAGCCGCAACGGGCTCCTGCCCCTGCCGACCGACGACGCGCTTTCGCTGCTGGACGCGGCGCTGAGTGCCGCGCACACCGACGCGGTGCTGCTGCCGGCCCGGCTCGGGGCCGGCGCCCTGGCCGCGCAGGCCGCCGACGGCTCGCTCAACCCGCTGCTGCGCGGCCTGGTCCGGATCCCGCCGCGCCGCGTCTCTGCGGGCGGACCGTCATTGGCCGCCCGGCTGACCGGGCTGAGCGAACAGGAACAGTACCGGCTCGTCCTCGACCTCGTACGGGAACAGGTCACCGCCGTTCTCGGGCACTCCTCCACAGCCGCCGTCATCGACCCCGAACGGGCCTTCAAGGAGCTCGGCTTCGACTCGCTCACCGCGGTCGACCTCCGCAACCGGCTGAACGCGCTCACGGGGCTGCGGCTGCCCGCCACGCTGGTCTTCGACCATCCGACGGCGCACGCCCTCGCCACGCACCTGTGCGAGCGCACCGCCCCGGTACGGCTGACGCCGGCCGAATCCGCGCTCGCGGAACTCGACCGCGTGGCGGCGCTCCTGAGCACGCTCGCCGCCGAAGCGGACGAGGAGGAAAGCACCACGATCACCCGTCGGCTGCACGCCCTGGCCGGTGAGTGGAGCGGTGCCCGACGCGCCGGCGCGACCGACGGCGGAGGCGACGCCGGCCGCGAGGACCGGGGCGCTTTGGTGACGGAACAGCTGGCGGAGTCGTCACCCGAAGAAATCTTCGACTTCATCGACAGGGAGTTCGGGCGGGCATGAACCGCGACCGGTGTCCCCGTGGGTACGCGTAAGGATGGGTGGCCAGTAAATGGCGAACGAAGACAAGCTCGTCGAATACCTCAGGCGGGTGACGGCGGACCTGCACGACACCCGGCAGCGGCTGGCCGAGGCCGAGGCATCGGCCGGCCGGCGGGAGCCGATCGCGATCGTGGGCATGGGCTGCCGCTATCCCGGAGGCGTACGGACACCGGAGGGCCTGTGGGCGCTGACGGCCGAGGGCCGGGATGCCATCACCGCCTTCCCCACGGACCGCGAGTGGGACGTCGGCGAGCTGTACGACCCCGACCCGGACCGCAAGGGCACGTCGTATGCGCGTGAGGGCGGATTCCTGTACGACGCCGGGGACTTCGACGCGGAGTTCTTCGGGATCGGCCCGCGCGAGGCGCTCGCGATCGACCCCCAGCAGCGGCTGCTGCTGGAGGTGACGTGGGAGGCGCTCGAGCGGGCGGGCATCGACCCGTCGTCGCTGCGCGGCAGCAGCACCGGTGTCTTCGCGGGGGTCATGTACAACGACTACGGCGCGCGGCTGTTCGGCAGGGCGACCGAGGAGTACGAGGGGCTGCTCGGCACCGGTAGCGCGGGCAGTGTCGCGTCGGGCCGCATCTCCTACACGTTCGGGTTCGAGGGACCGGCGGTCACCGTCGACACCGCCTGCTCGTCCTCACTGGTCGCCGTGCACCTGGCCGCCCAGGCCCT
>NZ_JBSFEP010000040.1:0-12564 GCF_053594495.1 Streptomyces sp. NPDC001920 | reverse complement strand
GTGACCGGCGTCAAGAAACAGCACTTGTCAGGCACCCCCAACCGCCGGTCCGAGGACGGACACCCCCCGGCACGGCCCCGCCCCACCCACCCCCCGCAGGCGCGACACGCCGAACCCGCACAGGCGCCGCAGGCATCAACACGCACCCCCACCACCCCGCACAGGCACCGCAGGCATCTACGCGCACCCCCACCACCCCGCACAGGCACCGCAGGCACCACGCACCCCTCCCAAGCCGCAAGCACCGACAACGAGAGGCTGACCCGACGTGCACGACGATCTCATCGCCCGGGCCCAGGCATGGCTCGCCGAGGACCCCGACCCGGAGACCCGCGACGAGCTGGCCGGGCTCATCGACGCCGCGGACGTCGATGAGCTCGCCGCGCGCTTCAGCGGCACCCTCCAGTTCGGCACCGCCGGCCTCCGCGGCGAACTCGGCGCCGGCCCCATGCGCATGAACCGCACGGTCGTCATCCGCGCCGCCGCCGGCCTGGCCGCGTACCTCAAGAAGAACGGCCACGAGGGCGGCCTCGTCGTCATCGGCTACGACGCCCGCCACAAGTCGGAGGACTTCGCCCGCGACACCGCCTCCGTGATGACCGGCGCCGGCCTCCGCGCCGCCGTACTCCCCCGCCCCCTCCCGACCCCGGTCCTCGCGTACGCGATAAGGCACCTAGGCGCGGTGGCCGGCGTGGAGGTCACGGCCAGCCACAACCCGCCCCGCGACAACGGCTACAAGGTCTACCTCGGCGACGGCTCCCAGATCGTCCCGCCCGCGGACGTCGACATCGCGCAGGAGATCGCGGCGATCCCGTCCCTCACCGTCGTGCCCCGCCCCACAGAGGGCTGGGACATCCTCGACGACAGCGTCCTGGACGCCTACCTCGCCCGCACGGACGCCGTCCTCGGCCCGGACGCCCCCCGCACCGCCCGCACCGTCTACACGGCGATGCACGGCGTCGGCAAGGACGTCCTGCTCGCCGCCTTCGCCCGGGCCGGCTTCCCCGCGCCCGCCCTCGTCACCGAGCAGGCCGACCCCGACCCGGACTTCCCCACCGTCGCCTTCCCCAACCCGGAAGAGCCCGGCGCCATGGACCTGGCCTTCGCCAAGGCCCGCGAGACCGACCCCGACCTGGTCATCGCCAACGACCCGGACGCCGACCGCTGCGCCGTGGCCGTCAAGGACGGCGAGGACTGGCGGATGCTGCGCGGCGACGAGGTCGGCGCCCTGCTCGCCGCCCACCTGGTCGCCCGCGGAGCACAGGGCACCTTCGCCGAGTCGATCGTCTCCTCCTCCCTCCTCGGCCGGATCGCGCAGAAGGCGAACCTCCCCTACGAGGAGACCCTCACCGGCTTCAAGTGGATCGCCCGCGTCGACGGCCTGCGCTACGGCTACGAGGAGGCCCTCGGCTACTGCGTCGACCCCGAGGGCGTCCGCGACAAGGACGGCATCACAGCCGCCCTGCTCATCACCGAGCTCGCCTCCGTCCTCAAGGCCGAGGGCCGCACGCTCCTCGACCTCCTCGACGACCTGGCCGTGGAGCACGGACTGCACGCCACCGACCAGCTCTCGGTGCGCGTCCAGGACCTGACGGTCATCGCGAACGCCATGCGGCGACTGCGCGAGCAGCCGCCGACCGCGCTGGCCGGCCTGCCCATCACCCGCGCCGAGGACCTCACCCGGGGCACCGACACCCTCCCGCCCACCGACGGCCTGCGCTACACCCTCGAAGGCGCCCGCGTGATCGTCCGCCCCAGCGGCACGGAGCCCAAGCTGAAGTGCTACCTGGAGGTCGTCGTCCCGGTCTCGGCCCACGCCGATCTCCCGGCCGCCCGGGCCAAGGCGGCCGAGCTGCTCGCGACGATCAAGCAGGACCTGTCGGCGGCGGCCGGCATCTGAGCCGTACCCGGCCTGACGGTTCTCCGGGCCGAACCCCGGTCGACCTGCCCCGAGGGGGTGCCCCCACCCGGCGGCACCCCCTCGGGTGATTTCCCGACACAGGTTGACGCGGGCTCCCCGCCCCGCCCGACCGCCCGGGCAACGGTGGAGCGGAAACGCACCACCGATCCGCCTGGAGCCCCGCCGTGTCCTCGACCGCGTTCCGGCCGACACCCCGGGCGACCCCCGCGCCCGGCACCGACCCCCATTGCGGCTCCCCACCCCCACGCGCCCGCCCCGCACCCGAGCGCCTCCTGCGGGCCCTGCGCCATGCGGCCCCCGCCCTTCTCGCCTACCTCGCCGTCCGCTGCACCGGCCTGCTGCTCCTCACCGTCTGGGCGCACCGCCAGGGGCACGGCGTCTGGCCGATCCTGGCCAGGCAGTGGGACAGCGCGGGTACCTCGGCATCGCCGACCACGGCTACGCGCACGGACTCGGCACCGCGTACAGCTCCAACAACCTCGCGTTCTTCCCGCTCCACCCGGTCATGGTCAAGGCCGTCGCGGCTGTCACCCCGGGCACCCGCGCGAGCACCGGCCTCGCCCTCGCGGTCATCGCCTCGTTCGTGGCCGCGTGGGGTGTCTTCGCCGTCGGCGACCGGCTGCACGACCGCCAAGGCGCGGCGACCTCGACCGGACGCCAGACACACCCGCCCCACCAGCCGACCAACACAACACGCCCCGCCCCGCCCGACCACACCGACGGAACACACCCCGCCCCGCCCGACCACACGACGCAACACGCCCCGCCCCGCCCGACCACACGACGCAACACGCCCCGCCCCGCCCGACCGCACGACGGAACACGCCCCGCCCCGCCCGACCACACGGCGGAACACACCCCACCCGATCAGCCCACGACCAGCAGAATCACCAACAGCGCGGCCCCGGCAAGCGCCGGTCCCACCACCTCGTAGGCCCACCGCACGGTCACCTCGCCCTGCGCGGTCTCCGCCTTCTGCCCGTGCTCCATCAGCTGCCGCAGGTCGTCCATGACCTTGTCGGTCTCGGCGCGCATGGGCCCGTCCGTGTCGACGTCGCCGCGCGGCGCCCCGAAGCCGAGACCGCCGAACCCCGCGCCGCCGATCCCGCCGATCCCGCGTCCCTGGCGCTCGCCCCGCGCGGCGGCGCTCCGCTCCGAGTGCGCCCGTGCCGTCCGGCGCGCCGCCTTCTTGCGGGCCCGCAGCGACACCGGGACGGCCCAGAGCTGGTACTTGGTGCCGGACTCGGTGACGACCTCGTTCGAGTAGCCGGACCGCAGCGAGGCGACCCGCGCCCAGGGCAGCGCGATGACGCGGAGCGGGTTGCGGATGCGCAGCCGCTCCTCGTTGGCGTAGACGGCGGGACGCAGGGTGAAAGCGGACACCAGCGGCACGACGAGGATCAGCGCCGCCAGCGCCAGCCACTGCGTGCGGCCCTCGCCGCGGACCAGGGCGTCGCCCCCCAGCCAGAGCACGATGACCAGCAGGGCGACACCGCCCGCGATGCCCAGGGGCGAGCGGTAGACGCGGTCCTTGGACACGGGGGCCGGGGTGGCGGGCGGCTGCTCGGGGGTCGTCATGAGGCCGATTGTGCCGCATGGGCCGCGGGCTCGGGCGAACGCCCGTTCGCGGTGACGATCACGGCTGGGGTGCGCGCGTACGGCGGGTGAAACGGAGGACGCCTGACGCACCGCACGCAAGAGCCCGCTCCTCGGCGCTGTTCCGCCGCCGACGGGTGCGCCCTTCGCGATTCATGGATCCCGCTCTCCGGGGTGTACAGCCGCTACGCGCGTAGATATGCTCGTCTGGTGACCATGCCCACCAATGCATCTGCCGCAGCACACGCACTCACGGACGTCGCCTCGTCCGACAGCACGCTGCGCCGCTTCCTCCACGGGCTGCCCGGCGTCGACGCGGTCGGCCTGGAGGCGCGCGCCGCGTCCCTCGGCACCCGTTCCATCAAGACGACCGCCAAGGCGTACGCCATCGACCTCGCCATCTCGATGGTCGACCTGACGACGCTGGAAGGCGCGGACACCCCGGGCAAGGTCCGGGCGCTCGGCGCCAAGGCGGTCCTCCCCGATCCGACCGACCGCACGACCCCGTCCACCGCGGCCGTCTGCGTCTATCCCGACATGGTGGCCGCCGCCAAGGCGGCCGTCGCCGGGTCGACCGTGAAGGTCGCCTCGGTCGCCACCGCCTTCCCGGCGGGCCGCGCCTCGCTCTCCGTCAAGCTGGCGGACGTGCGCGAGGCCGTGGCGGCGGGCGCCGACGAGATCGACATGGTCATCGACCGCGGGGCGTTCCTCGCGGGCCGCTACATGAAGGTGTACGACGAGATCGTCGCCGTGAAGGAGGCATGCGGGGCCGCCCGCCTCAAGGTCATCTTCGAGACCGGCGAGCTGTCGACGTACGACAACATCCGGCGGGCGAGCTGGCTCGGCATGCTGGCCGGGGCGGACTTCATCAAGACGTCCACCGGCAAGGTCGCCGTCAACGCCACGCCCGCGAACACGCTCCTCATGCTGGAAGCCGTCCGCGACTTCCGCACCCAGACCGGCATCCAGGTCGGCGTGAAGCCGGCCGGCGGTATCCGCACCTCCAAGGACGCCATCAAGTTTCTCGTACTGGTCAACGAGACCGCCGGTGAGGACTGGCTGGACAACCACTGGTTCCGCTTCGGCGCCTCCTCGCTCCTGAACGATCTGCTGATGCAGCGTCAGAAGCTGGCCACCGGCCGCTACTCCGGCCCCGACTACGTGACGGTGGACTGATCACCATGGCATCGGCATTCGCATACGCACCGGCCCCCGAGTCCCGCTCGATCGTCGACATCGCGCCCTCGTACGGCCTGTTCATCGACGGCGAGTTCGTGGAGGCGGCCGACGGCAAGGTCTTCAAGACCGTCTCGCCGTCCACCGAGGAAGTCCTCGCCGAGATCGCCCAGGCCGGCGAGGCCGACGTGGACCGCGCCGTGCAGGCCGCCCGCAGGGCGTTCGAGAAGTGGTCGGCGCTGCCCGGCTCCGAGCGAGCGAAGTACCTGTTCCGCATCGCCCGGATCATCCAGGAGCGGTCGCGTGAGCTCGCGGTCCTCGAAACCCTGGACAACGGCAAGCCGATCAAGGAGACCCGCGACGCCGACCTCCCGCTGGTCGCCGCGCACTTCTTCTACTACGCGGGCTGGGCCGACAAGCTGGAGCACGCCGGCTTCGGCCGGTCGCCGCGGCCGCTGGGCGTCGCGGGCCAGGTCATCCCGTGGAACTTCCCGCTGCTGATGCTGGCGTGGAAGATCGCCCCGGCCCTGGCCACCGGCAACACGGTCGTCCTGAAGCCCGCGGAGACCACGCCCCTGTCGGCCCTGTTCTTCGCGGACATCTGCCGTCAGGCGGGTCTGCCCAAGGGTGTCGTCAACATCCTTCCCGGCTACGGGGACGCGGGCGCCGCGGTCGTGGCGCACCCGGACGTGAACAAGGTCGCCTTCACCGGCTCCACTGCCGTCGGCAAGGCCATCGCGCGGACCGTCGCCGGCACCCGCAAGAAGGTCACCCTCGAACTGGGCGGCAAGGGCGCGAACATCGTCTTCGACGACGCCCCCATCGACCAGGCCGTGGAGGGGATCGTCAACGGGATCTTCTTCAACCAGGGCCAGGTGTGCTGCGCCGGCAGCCGTCTGCTCGTCCAGGAGTCGATCCAGGACGAGCTGCTGGAGTCCCTCAAGCGCAGGCTCTCCACGCTGCGCCTCGGCGACCCGCTGGACAAGAACACCGACATCGGCGCGATCAACTCCGAGGAGCAGCTCACCCGCATCACCTCCCTCGTCGAGCAGGGCGAGGCGGAGGGCGCCGAGCGCTGGTCCCCGGCCTGCGAACTGCCCGAGAGCGGCTACTGGTTCGCGCCGACGCTGTTCACCAACGTCACCCAGGCGCACACCGTCGCCCGCGACGAGATCTTCGGCCCGGTCCTGTCGGTGCTCACCTTCCGCACGCCGGACGAGGCCGTCGCCAAGGCCAACAACACCGCGTACGGCCTGTCCGCGGGCATCTGGTCGGAGAAGGGGTCGCGGATCCTCGCCGTGGCGAACAAGCTCCGCGCGGGCGTCGTGTGGTCCAACACGTTCAACAAGTTCGACCCGACCTCGCCGTTCGGCGGCTACAAGGAGTCGGGCTTCGGCCGCGAGGGCGGCCGCCACGGCCTGGAGGCGTACCTCGATGTCTGACAAGAACGACAAGACCGAGCGCGCCGAGCGGCTCTCCGTCTTCAAGACCTACAAGCTGTACGTCGGCGGGAAGTTCCCGCGTTCCGAGAGCGGCCGGGTGTACGAGGTGACGGACTCGAAGGGCAACTGGCTGGCGAACGTCCCCCTTGCGTCCCGCAAGGACGCCCGTGACGCGGTGGTCGCGGCCCGCAAGGCGTTCGGGGCGTGGTCGGGCGCGACGGCGTACAACCGCGGCCAGATCCTCTACCGCATCGCCGAGATGCTGGAGGGCCGCCGCGAGCAGTACGTCCGCGAGGTCGCCGACGCCGAGGGCCTGTCGAAGTCGAAGGCGGCGGCTCAGGTCGACGCGGCGATCGACCGCTGGGTCTGGTACGCGGGCTGGACGGACAAGATCGCCCAGGTGGTCGGCGGCGGCAACCCGGTGGCCGGCCCGTTCTTCAACCTCTCCTCCCCCGAGCCGACGGGCGTGGTGGCCGTCCTGGCCCCGCAGGAGTCGTCCTTCCTGGGCCTGGTCTCGGTCGTCGCCCCGGTGATCGCGACCGGCAACACGGCGATCGTGATCGCTTCCGAGAAGTCCCCGCTCCCCGCCCTCTCCCTCGGCGAGGTCCTGGCCACCTCCGACCTCCCGGGCGGTGTGGTGAACGTCCTCTCCGGCCGTACGGCGGAGCTCGCGACGCCCCTGGCCTCGCACCAGGACGTCAACGCGATCGACCTCGCGGGCGCCGACGAGGTGCTGGCGAAGGAGCTGGAGGTCGCTGCGGCGGACAACCTCAAGCGCGTCCTGCGTCCACAGCCTGTGGATTACGCGGAGACCCCCGGCATCGACCGGATGACGGCGTTCCTGGAGACCAAGACGGTCTGGCATCCGACGGGGTCGCTGGGCGCCTCCGGCTCGTCGTACTGAGGCCGGCGGCCACCGAGACCGGAGAGCCGTGCTTCCCCTCCGTCCAGGGGAAGCACGGCTCTTCGCCGTCATCCGTTCGATGCGCACCGCAATCATCCGGGCACGCACCGTGTCCGGCGTGTGATGCGCGCATCAAAGCCGAGCCGCGGGGTCGTTCCGGGGCCCGGCCATGCCTCACACTGGTGTCCCGTGAGTTCCCAACCGCCCATACCGACGCGCGTCGTGCTGCTCTGCGGCCCCTCCGGCTCCGGCAAGTCCCTGCTCGCCGCCCGCTCCGGTCTTCCGGTCCTGCGGCTCGACGACTTCTACAAGGAGGGCGACGACCCGACGCTGCCCCTGGTCCCGGGGAGCTCCGACATCGACTGGGACCACCCCGGCTCCTGGGACGCGGACACCGCCGTGGCCGCGATCGTGTCGCTGTGCCGTACGGGACGTACGAACATCCCGGTGTACGACCTCTCCCTCAGCGCCCGCACCGGCGAGGAGGCCGTCGAGATCGGGCGGACCCCCCTGTTCATCGCGGAGGGCGTCTTCGCCGCGGAACTGGTCACCCGCTGCCGGGAACTGGGTGTGCTGGCCGACGCGCTGTGCCTGAGCCGCGGACCGGTGAAGACGTTCCGCCGCCGCTTCGTGCGCGATCTGCGGGAGGGCCGCAAGTCGGTGCCCTTCCTGCTGCGCCGCGGCTGGCGCCTGATGCGTCTGGAGCGCTCGATCATCGCCCGCCAGACCGGTCTGGGCGCCCACGCCTGTGACCGGGACGAGGCCCTCGGCAGGCTCGCCGAGGCCGCCGCGGGCCGCTGCCCGGTGGCTGCGACGCCGGCGAGCTGAACGACTCCGGCGCCTTCTGCGTCGTAGGCCCGAGATCCTGCGACGGAAAGGGCGACGATGAAGCGTGCAGCTCTGCTCGTGACGGCGGCGGCACTCGTGGCGGCGGCCGGATGCACGGGCGCGAGCACCGAGGGCGTGAGCGGCTCGGCCTCCTGCTCTGGCCTGGTGACGTACGACAGCCGCGGCTATCTGCCCACGGAGAAGTCCGTCTTCACCGTCGGCGAGCGGCTGGGCACCGCGACCGTCGCGGCGTGCGACGACACCCCGAACGACTCGGACTTCGGCATCCCCGAGAGCACCACCGGCGCCTACGCGATAGAAGGGGTCGACCCCGCCGAGGCCATCGCCGTGGGGGACAGTCCCGCCGAGGCGGCGCCCATGGCTGCCCGCTGACCACGCAGCGAAGCGGGACTGGACGGACCCCCCGGCCCTCCAGCCCCGCTCTGGCTGTGCTCCACCGCTTCCCCCGTGGTGGAGCACCCCCCGTTCCCCCGTTGGTCCCCCCCCCGCGGGCCCCCCGGCCCCCGTGGTCCCCCCACTGCTACCGCTCCCCCGAACGGCCCCCCCGAACCTTCAGGCCACAAGCTCCCCGAAGGCGTCCTCCTCGTCACGGCCGAAGCTGAGGACCTCGTCCTCGCGCAGCCGGCGGAGCGACCGCCAGATGCTGGACTTCACCGTGCCGACACTGATGTCGAGGATCTCCGCGATCTCCGGGTCGGTGCGGCCCTCGTAGTAGCGCAGGACCAGCATCGTCCGCTGGAGTTCGGGCAGCCGGGCCAGCGCCTGCCACAGGACCGCGCGCAGTTCGGTGCCGCGCATCGCGTCCGTGTCGCCGGGCGTCTCCGGCAGTTCCTCGGTCGGGTACTCGTTGAGCTTGCGGCGCCGCCAGGCGCTGATGTGCAGGTTGGTCATGGTCCGCCGCAGGTACCCGCCGACGGCGGCCTTGTCGCTGATCCGGTCCCAGGCCCGGTAGGTCGAGAACAGTGCGCTCTGAAGCAGGTCCTCGGCCTCGAACCGGTCACCGGTCAGGTGGTAGGCGGTGGCGTACAGGGAGGCGCGGCGCTCCTGGACGTAGGCGGTGAACTCCGCCTCCGACAGCGAGCGACGCCGCTCCCCCGAGTCCTCCCTGTACGCCGATCCCCCGTGCGTTTCCCCCGTGAAACCGTCAACCACCGTCATGTACGCCTGCTGCGCATGCCCGGTGTGCTGACGCCCGGTGCCGCGAGCGCACCCCCGCCCTCCGGACTTCTCCGAACCCCGGCCCCCGTTCACGTCGTGCAGACGCGTGATCACTGCGCTGGTGCTGGTGCCGTGCAGCGTGTTCATCTCGCGCCCCCCGTCGTGGACTTCCGGTGTTCAGCTCGTGCGTCGTGCGGTCTTGCGACTTGCTGTCCTGCCTGTGCCGAAAAGCTTGCCCGGGCACCTTCATGGCCGTGTCCGCCGACTGTCACAGACCTGTCACAGGGGACCGCCCGTGAGGCGACCCGGCGCGCACGGAAAGAAGCGCTACGTGCGCGTAGCCGTACAGCTCGTACAGGTGTCGAAAGACAGCCCCGCATGGGCCAGAATGACCCCCGTGCCTTCCCTGTTGCTGATCGAGGACGACGACGCCATCCGCACGGCCCTGGAGCTCTCACTGACGCGCCAGGGACACCGTGTGGCCACCGCTGCCACCGGCGAGGACGGCCTGAAGCTGCTGCGTGAGCAGCGGCCGGACCTGATCGTGCTGGACGTGATGCTGCCCGGCATCGACGGGTTCGAGGTGTGCCGGCGCATCCGGCGCACGGACCAGCTGCCGATCATCCTGCTGACCGCGCGCAGCGACGACATCGACGTCGTGGTCGGGCTGGAGTCCGGCGCGGACGACTACGTCGTCAAGCCCGTGCAGGGACGTGTCCTCGACGCCCGGATCCGGGCGGTGCTGCGGCGCGGTGAGCGGGAGTCGAACGACGCGGCGAGCTTCGGCAGCCTGGTCATCGACCGCGCGGCGATGACCGTCACCAAGAACGGCGAGGACCTCCAACTGACCCCGACCGAGCTGCGCCTGCTGCTCGAACTGAGCCGCCGGCCGGGCCAGGCCCTGTCCCGCCAGCAACTGCTGCGCCTGGTCTGGGAACACGACTACCTCGGCGACTCGCGCCTCGTGGACGCCTGCGTCCAGCGGCTGCGCGCCAAGGTCGAGGACGTGCCCTCCTCCCCCACGCTGATCCGCACGGTCCGTGGAGTCGGCTACCGCCTGGACGCGCCTCAGTGACGGACGAGCAAGAAGAGTCCCGCGGTTGGTTCGCGGTTCGTAAGGGAGTCTGGTCGAGGCTGCGGTTCACCAGCCTGCGGCTGCGGCTGGTGGTCGTCTTCGGTCTGGTGGCGCTCACGGCGGCCGTGTCGGCGTCGGGGATCGCCTACTGGCTCAACCGGGAAGCGGTGCTCAAGCGCACCCAGGACGCGGTGCTGCGCGACTTCGAGCAGGAGATGCAGAACCGCGCGGGCCTGCTGCCGCAGGAGCCGACGCAGGACGAACTGCAGCACACGGCCGGGCAGATGGCCAACAGCAGCCAGCGCTTCAGCGTGCTGCTCGTCGCCCGGGACGCCGACGGCAAGACCGTGTTCGGCAGCTCCGGCGGCCTGGACGGCTTCACGCTCGCGGAGGTGCCCGAGTCCTTGCGCACCGCCGTGAACGACAAGCAGGAGGTCAACTCCTCCAACAAGTCCGAGTACCACCTGTACTGGCAGCGGATCGTCGACGACGACACCCCGTACCTGGTCGCCGGTACGCGGGTGATCGGCGGCGGCCCGACCGGCTACATGCTCAAGCCTTTGGACCAGGAGGCCAAGGACCTCAACTCCCTGGCCTGGTCGCTCGGCATCGCCACGGGCCTCGCCCTGATCGGCTCCGCGTTGCTCGCGCAGGCCGCCGCCACGACCGTGCTGAAGCCCGTGCACCGCCTCGGCGTCGCCGCCGGCCGCCTCGGCGAGGGCAAGCTGGACACCCGCCTGCGGGTCTCCGGCACGGACGAACTGGCCGATCTCTCACGGACCTTCAACAACGCCGCCGAGGCGCTGGAGAAACGGGTCGCCGACATGGCCGCCCGCGACGAGGCGTCCCGCCGCTTCGTGGCCGACATGTCCCATGAGCTGCGTACACCCCTCACCGCGATCACCGCCGTGACGGAAGTACTCGAAGAGGAACTGGAGGCGGAGTCCGGGTCCATGGACCCCATGATCGAACCCGCCGTACGCCTCGTCGTCAGCGAGACGCGCCGCCTGAACGACCTCGTCGAGAACCTCATGGAGGTCACCCGCTTCGACGCGGGCACGGCACGCCTGGTCCTGGACGACGTCGACATCGCCGACCAGATCACCGCCTGCATCGACGCGCGCGCCTGGCTCGACGCGGTGGACCTGGACGCCGAGCGCGGCATCATGGCCCGCCTGGACCCGCGCCGTCTGGACGTCATCCTGGCCAACCTGATCGGCAACGCCCTCAAGCACGGCGGCTCCCCGGTCCGCGTGACGATCCGTGAGGCGGACGACTCGATCGTGATCGACGTACGCGACCACGGCCCCGGCATCCCCGAGGACGTCCTCCCGCACGTCTTCGACCGCTTCTACAAGGCCAGCGCCTCCCGCCCCCGCTCCGAGGGCAGCG
Organism: Streptomyces sp. NPDC001920; assembly: GCF_053594495.1. NCBI lineage: Bacteria > Bacillati > Actinomycetota > Actinomycetes > Kitasatosporales > Streptomycetaceae > Streptomyces > Streptomyces sp. NPDC001920. Next base: position 1,051 of record NZ_JBSFEP010000040.1, on the reverse strand, counting down.
GCCTCGGCCTGTCCATCGCCCTGGAGAACGCCCACATCCACGGCGGCGAGATCACCGCCGCCAACTCCCCCGAGGGCGGCGCGGTGTTCACCCTGCGCCTGCCCCGGGACGCCTCGGAGCTGACGGGACAACCGGACGGCGACGAGGGCAAGGGAACGGGCACCGCGAAGAAGGGGGACGCCTGATGACGAAGCGGGTACGCCGCCTCCTGGCACTCTCCGCGCTGGGCACCACCGTCCTGGCCGGCTGCGGCATACGGTCCACCGAGGTACCGACCGACTTCGGCCCCGCGCCCTCACGTGTGCACTGCTCCCTGTCCGAACCGAGCGTCTCTACGCAGGCGGCGCGCGGCCTCCCCGTGCAGGTCTTCCTGCTGTGCGGCTCCCAGCTGGTGGCCGTCGAGCGCACGGTGCGGGTACCCGACGGCACCGCCGACTCCGAGCGTCGGGTGCTGGTCGCCCAGGGCCTGCTCGACGAGCTGGACGCGACGCCGTCGCCCGACGAGAAGGAGGCCGGCTACACCTCGGACGTCCGCGGCGCGATGAGCGTGAGCGGCCCCGGCCCCGACGACCCCGAAGAGACACTGCGCCTGAGCACACCCCCCAGCGACCTCACGTCGTACGCCCTCGCCCAGATCGTCTGCACCTTCTCCGACTCCACGGCCGCCGAGGGCGACGGCTCGGTCGTCCTGGGCGGCCCCGAGGGCACCCCCCTGCGCCGCTACGAATGCACCGACGAGGTCCGCACGAGACCGGGCAGCAACGAACCGCCGTCGACAGAGATCACGGAGCCCTGACAGCGCACCCCCACCGCCCCACGGCCGCCCACGGCGCACCCCACCGCCCCACGGCCGCCCACGGCGCACCCCACCGCCCCACGGCCGCCCACGGCGTCCCCCCACCGCCCCGAGGCCGCCGACGGCGGTGAGGGGCCGTGCCGGGGGGTGCCCGCCCGCAGTGACCGGCGTCAAGAAACAGCACTTGTCAGGCACCCCCAACCGCCGGTCCGAGGACGGACACCCCCCGGCACGGCCCCGCCCCACCCACCCCCC
>NZ_JBSFEP010000039.1:0-20059 GCF_053594495.1 Streptomyces sp. NPDC001920 | reverse complement strand
ACGAGGGCTTCCGCCCGGCACGCCGAGAGCACGCACCATACGCCGCGGGGCCCGCCCTCCGGGCGGACGACGGGACTTTGCGGACACGACCTAGGGAGAGCCGGATCAGACGTGGATCGGGTGCGAGGTGCGCCCGGACGCCGCGTCGATCTCGCCGTGCGCCTTGGTGAGCATCTGCATCGCGAGCTCGTTCAGTGCGCGGGCCCCGGCGATCTCCTCGCCGACCCGCGGCTGATTGGAGTCGGTGTGGTGCCGGGTGGCGTGCCCGTGGGCCCGTACCTCGGTGCCGTCGGGCAGACGCACCAGCGCGACCGCCCGCGTGTGCTGGTCGTCCTCCTGGAACTCCAGCTCGACATGCCATCCCACTGCGGTGTGCATCATGACGATCACCTCCGGAAGACCTGCTTCCAGGGTGCTCCTGTCGAGGGCCGCCGACTAGTCGGGCTCGGCGAACTCCTCGGGCCGCGGCGCGGGTCCGGACCGTTTGGTGCGGGCGGGGGCGCTCAGGGCCGCCACCCGGTCGGCCAGCAGGGCGACACGCTCCCCCACCTCGGCCACCAGGTCGGTGCGCAGCCGGCGCTGGTGGCGCAGGCCGATTTCCGTCGTGGTGAGCGCCAGGGCCGCGGCGATCAGGACCAGGACCGCCAGCGTGCCGTGCACCCGGGGCGTGCCCTTCCCCACCGCCTCGAACGCGAGCCCGGACGCCACCGCGAGGGCCGTGATCGAAGCCAGCCCCACGACATGGCCGCCGAGGAGCCAGGGATGGTCCTGGCGCAGCCACGTCAGCCGGGAGCGCCGGGCCTCCTGCGACAGCCGCCCGAGCGCCGCCCGCATGTCCGCCAGCTCCCACTCGGCCTTCTCGCGCTGTTCCCGGGTGAGCGGGGGCCGCGCCGCGGCCAGGCGCAGTTCCAGCCGTGCGACCGCCCGGCGCAGCACGGGCCGGCTCACGGGGGTCGGCAGGCCCTGCGGCCAGCGGGCCCACAGGTCGGCGTCGCGCCGCTGGAGACGGATGTGAGTGGCGGCCGAGTGCGCGACCGCGAGGCACATGACCAGGAGCAGGGCCAGGGACGCCCACGTGCCGCCGTCACCCCACAGCTGCAGCGCACCGAACGCACCGATCAGGACGAGCCCCGCGGCCATCGGCCAGGTCTGCCGGATGTACGTCCGGTGCTTGACGGCGTGCAGGTCGCGTTCCCAGCCGTCCAGGGGGCGGCGGAGCAGGACGCGGGTGACGGCGAGCGAGAGGGGCGGCGCGCACAGCAGCAGACAGCCTCCCAGCGTGGCGTAGAGCGTCCACGGCAGGCCGTTCCCCTCCGCCCAGCCGTCGTCCCGGGGCAGCGCGGGGGCCGCGAGCAGTACCGCGACGGCGAGCACCGCGGTGAGCGCGCCCGGCCACCGTCCCGCCCGGCGCGCGGGCGGTGGCGGCGGGACGGGCCGCCAGGTCCGGGAGACGTCCGTCTCCAGTACGGCGATCAGTTCGGCGAGGTCGGCCTCGTGGTGGGCCGCGCGCAGGAACTGGGCGTTGCGGTGGGCCAGGTCCCGCAGGGGCGGCGGCAGTTGGTCCGGCCCCGGCGGGGCGGCACCGTCGAGCAGCAGCGGGATGACGGTCTTGCCGGTGTGCAGGGCCTGGTCGATCTCCCGGCGCACCCAGTCGGTCTCGTCGTCCAGCCGTCTCTCGCCCCCGGCGCCCCGCGCGTCCGCCCAGCCCCGGTGCACCACGACGAGCAGGACCTCGCAGTCCGCCACCCGCTCCCGCAGGGTGTCCGGGTAGCGCTGCCCCGGCACGATGGAGGCGATGTCCCGGAAGACCTGGTCCGTACCGAAGTGCCGTTCGAGCCGGTCGTACAGTTCCCGCACGACGTCTTCGTGATCGCCCCTGCGGTAGTTGATGAAGATGCCGCCCACGCCGCACACCCTAGGTGCACCCAGAGCGAGAGGGGCCACCCATGGACGTCCGTGAACAGCCGTGCCCCTTCTGCGAGATCGTCGCCGGCACCGGCAGGGCGCGCGTGGTCCACGAGGACGCGCACACCCTCGCCTTCTTCCCGCTGGCTCCCGCGACGCGCGGGCACACGCTGGTCGTGCCCCGCGCCCATACGGCGGACCTGTGGGCCATGGAGGCGGAGGCGGCTCAGCACCTGTTCCGCGCCGTGCTGTCGGTGGGGGACGCGTTGCGCGCGGTGCTCGAACCCGAGGGCATGAACGTCATCAACTCGGCGGGCGAAGTGGCCTCGCAGTCGGTCTTCCACACCCATGTGCACCTGGTGCCGCGCCGGGCCGGGGACGCGATGGGTCCCATCTGGCCGCCGAAGGGCACGGGTCCCGGTGCCGAGGACGACGCGGCGACGGACGCGCTCGCCGCCCGGCTGGCGGCCGCGCTCACAGGGCGATGACGACGAGCGCGAGGTCGGCGAGCAGCAGCGGCGTGTAGAACAGCAGCAACGTCGGGGTCAGCCAGACCTGCGGCCAGGGCATCCGCGACAGGTACGGCGCCACGTCCATGGACAGCACCTCGACCGTGCTGTCGGGGCGCCTGGCGTCGTCGTAGAGCCGGCGAAAGGCCCGCTCCTGGCGCAGGAAGAAGCAGTCCAGGTACCAGAAGCAGGTCAGCGGCACCACGCCGACGACCGCGAGCTGCCAGCTCAGCCGGCTGGCGGACAGCGCGAGCAGGCCGGCGGCCAGGGTCAGCGCCCAGCCCTTCACGAGGAACGAGTTGGTGCCCAGTCGCGTGATCGTCGCCTGGACGAACTCCAGGTGCTTGATCCGGTCCGCGTCCAGCGGCGTCCTGCCGCCGACCCCCGCGTCCGGCCCCTCGCTCAGCGCAGTCAATGGCCCGCCCCCCTCGGTGGACTTTCGCTGGTCCGAGCGTAGTGGGGAAGCCGGGACGGCCTCCATCGGTGCGTAGGGGCGAAACCCGGGACGGCCTCCATCGGTTCGCTCGCGGGACAAACACCCCGACTCGGGATCAGTGAGACTCGGCACACTCACTGTGATGACCGGCTTCGCCCTGCTTCCATGGAGATGTCGCGTTCCCTGGAGATGTCGCGCGCCGGACCTGGCCCAGCCGCCACCGCCACCTCCCTCGCCAAACCACACCCGGGCCGCATCGAGGACATGCGCTGCTGTTTCTCCGCCCACCTCCCGGCCCTCGCGGCCCTGTCGGCCTTCCCGGGGCCCTGCGAGATGCTGCGCTCCGGCGCGCGTCTCGCCCCCGCCCTGCTGCGGTCGGCGTCCGCCGCCGTGCAGCGGGCGCGCTCCCACCACCCCGACGACCTGGCCGCCGTCAACCTGGAACTGGTCACCCTCACCGAGGACCGCGCCGTCATCTCCTGGTACACCGGGATCCCCGGCACCAACGACGGCTTCGGCCACCCGATGCCCGCGATCACCGAGGGCGAGGTCGTCTACGGCACCCACCCCTCCCGGCTCCACCGCGTCGCGGCCGAGGGCCTGCCCACCGCCCACCACCAGGTCGAACTCACCGGCCTGGAACCAGGGCAGACGTACTACTACCAGGCCCGCTCACGCGGTGTGCCCGCGACGCCGACCCCGCTGCACCTGGTGCGCGGCAACGCGGTGGGCACCTCGGCGTTCGGGCTGGGCACGAGCGGTGGACCGTACTCGTTCACCACCCCGCAGCCCCCGCCCGGCCGCCATCTGCTGTCGATCGCGCTCTGCAACGACCTGCACCTCGGCGAGACCACCGCGGGCCTCGTGGGCGGGCTGCCCCTGCTGCGCGGAGTGGCACAGCAGCCGGGGCGGGCGCCGTATCCCGAGCTCATGAGCAGGGCGCTGGTCGAGGAGGCCCGGCGGCGCGGGGCGGACCTGCTGCTGGCCGGGGGCGACATCTCGGCCGGCGGTGCGGCCCATGACCTGGGCGAGGCCCGGCGGATCCTGGACGGGTTCGGCACGCACGGGCGGGACTACTTCGTCGTGCGCGGCAACCACGACCGCTCCCGGGACAACGCCTTCCACACCGCGTTCCCGGGTGACGGCGACGGGCCGGGGTACTTCGCCCGTGACCTGGGCGGGCTGCGGATCATCGGCCTGGACACCTACGCCAAGAGCGGCAACGGCGCGGACGCGGGCGGGCTCGGACCCGAGCAGCTGTCGTGGTTCCGGGCACGGCTGAGTGAGGCGCCGGAGCAGCCGACGGTGGTGTTCGGCCACCATCCGCTGACCGTGCGGGACTCGGTCTTCCCGGTGACCCGCGGCCAGTGCCTCGAGCGCCGTCAGGCCCGGACCGTGCTCGACGCCTACGCCCAGGCCCCCGGCGTCTTCCTGCACCACGCGGGCCACACCCACCGCAACAAGCGCACGGTGCTGCAGCGGGCCCCGCACGTCACACAGCAGGAGGTCGCCGCGGCCAAGGAGTACCCGGGCGGGTTCACGCTCCTGCGCATCCACTCCGGTGGCTACGCCCTCAACCACTACAAGGCGGACGCACCGGCGGCCCGCCAGTGGAACGAGCGCAGCCGCCGTGTCGCCGCGGGCCTGTGGCCCCACCACGCCCTGGGCCGCTCGGTCGGCGACCGCAACAGCGTGACGGCACACGACCTGTCCGGCGTCACCCGTCTGTCACCCGCCCTGGACGGCACGCGCCGGTGAGGTGCGCCGACGAGGTGACGGCCGCCCCCGCGCACCGGGCCGGCCGTCGACCCGGGCCGCGGCGCCTCGGCTCTCTCCCGCCCCCTGAGCCTGCCGGCTAGAACAGCGCCTCGAGCCCGCCGATCAGCGGCACCGGGGCGAACGTCATGACCAGCGCTGCCACCGCCAGTCCCGGCCGGATGTCCCGCTTGCCCAGGAAGCCCGACACCGCGGCGGCGGGCGGCAGGACGCACAGCACCAGGAAGCTCCAGTGCCAGCCCTCCTCCTTCGTGAGGAAGAGCAGGAGGGCGAGGTAGGCGGGGACGGCTGCCGCGGACATCATCCGGGCGCGGGAGAGGAACAGCTCCAGGCTTTCGCCCGAGTAGGGGAAGGGCATCTCAGGCGACCACCTGGTTGTCGTAGCCGGCGGAGCCGGCCTCGGGGAAGCCGTCCGCCGCCGAGAAGCCGTTGACCGCCGCGGACAGCACCGCCCCGAGTCCGGTGATGGCCACCATGGTGGCGTCGAACGCCTTCACCAGAGCGGCGAACCTCTCGATCATCATGACGGCCTGGGCGGCGGCCAGGGCGAACATGGCGGCGGACGCCGCCTGCCCGCCGATGGGGATGGCGTTGACCGCCGTGGCCGCGGCCAGGTTGGCCATCCAGATGATCGCCATGTCGGCGAGGAAGACGATCCCGGCCTTGAGGACCTCCGCGAGCTGGAACACCTGCCGCGCCGCCGCGTCGTAACAGGACTGCAGGGAGTCGAAAGTCTCCTTGAAGTCGGCGAGTTTCCCGCCGAACTCGTCGAAGTAGACCTTCGCGGCGTCGTACGCGTTGCCCTGCCAGGTGACGCCGACGTTCGTGGTGCCCTTCTTCAGGTTCGCGGCCACCGCGTCGCAGAACGAGCCGAGGTTTCCCCAGACTTCGGCGCAGTCCTTGTACTTGTTCCAGTCACCCAGAACCCAGTTGTTGATCTCGCCGAAGATGTCGTAGCCGAAGAGCAGTTTCACCGCCTCCACGGCCACGGTCGACGGGCTGCCCAGGTCCAGGACGGTGCCGAGGGTCTTCTGGACCGGGTTCATGGTGTATTCGTCGACGTGCCCCTGGGCGTACTTGACGAGCGGGTTGTCGCTGTCCCCCGCGGGTTTCCTGAGGGCCGCCGACGCGTCCTGCGCGTCGGCGAAGTCGCTCCCGTTGCCGCCCCCGGACGGTGCGCCCCCGCCGCCCTTGGACCCCGGGTAGGTGGCGTCCATCTTCGCGGCGGTCTCCGTGTCCGTCTCACGGTAGTACGTGGCGGACCTGGACAGTTCCGACTGGGAGGAGTGCAGGACGCTCTGCACCTTCCCCAGGGCCTTCTTGGCGGAGTCCACGTACTGGTCGTGGTTGCCCGCGACGAGATCCCAGAGCTGTCCTCCGGCCGCCTTGTCGATCTGCGCGTTGCTGGTCGTGTACTCGACGGCCTTCGCGGCGCCGTCGGCGCCGCGCGACACGAGCGAGGCGAAGCCCTGGATCGCGTCCGGCTCAACTTCGAAACCCACGGTCGTCCCCTGCCCCCGTCAGTACAGTGACCAGCCCCGGCCGTCATGCCGGGACTTGTGGCTGCCGCCCTCGCCGGGCTCGGCGCGTCGTTCCTCGTCGATCCGCTCCTGCTCCGCCGCGATCGCGCGCCTGCCCTCCGCGGCCAGTTCCTCGCGCTGGGCCTCGGAGAGTGCGGCCCACCTCTCCGCCATGGGGGCCGCCCGCTCGATCAACTGGTCGGCGTACGCGGACACGTTCACCGCGTCCCGCAGGCCGGCCCGCCCGGAGAGGACCTCCTGTGCCATCTCCTTAAGGGCGTCGCCGCCGTGCCCCGCGGCGAGCGTCTCCAGGGACTTGCGCAGCAGCCTCGCCTGCGCGGGGTCGCCCTGGGACATCTCCAGGAGTTCGGAGTCGTCGAACTGCCCGCCCGAGTCCCGACTCTCGGTCACATCTTCCCCTTCGGGCCGATCACGGATGCCGTCCAGCGTGTATCCAGGGTGCCTTGCGCAGCACCGTCGATGCACTGGAATCACAGATCCGTCACAGATCCCGCGAGTGACAGGGTCGTCGGCCTGATCGAACGACAGACCCTCGAACTAGCCCCCGTGCGGCATGAGTCCGATCCCTGTCACCAGCAGTCCGGCCGCCACGATCCGCGGTGCGCCGAACCGCTCCTTGAAGAACACCGCGCCGATCGCGGCGCCCACGAGCTTCGAAGTCAACCATGGCAAGGGCAGCTTCGTACGCTCCAGCGATCCGGGCACCGGCACACGCGCGATCCACCGCACACTGATCCCCTGCGAGGTCGCGGACGGCATCCCGATGCTTGCGGAGGAGCCCTGCAAACGCCCGGCAGTGATCTACCGATGGCTCACCGAGGACGGCCACAAGCTGACATGGACCGAGACCGTACGCGCCCGCACGCCCCTGCCCCATGAGCGCGCCACGCTCCAGCTCCCGGACGCGACCCCGGTCCTGCACGTCGCCCGCGTCACGCACGACACCGACGACCGCCCGCTGTTCCTCGAATACCTTCGCTTTGACGCAGTCCCTCAGATGGAGGAAAGGTTTTCGGCCCGCATTCGACTTTCGATGGATTTACCACCGCCGACACATTCATCAAGGAACACCGAAAGCTTCGCGAGTGCTGCCAACAGTCTTTCTGTGCGCTGCCGTTTCTCACCTCGTGCTATTTCGAGGTAAAACATGATGAGTCGATCGAACCAGACGCGCCAAGCGGGATCCTGGAGCTTCTCGCAGAATTCCCGGTAGGTCATGAGGCGCTCCTCATCACGAACCCAGACCGACTCGCCGATGCTGGGCTGTGTGACGTAGTAAACACCCTGGTTGACGAGGAATCCTTGCTGTACACCCAGCAGCAGTCCGGCAAGCCGAGTATCGTCCGCTGCAGAGAGCTGAAGGTATGGGAAGTCTTCGCGGACCTTCTTCAGCTGGGCGAACAAACAAGAAGCAAGATACACCGACGACACCAGGGCGCAGCCGGGACCAATGAACCACGATGCATCCTTTGTCGACACTTCGGCCGGGTCATCGACTACCAGGAGGCCGCTATTCACCCCATCGGCCGTTCGGGCGTGATTCAAGATACTCAGCAGTCTGAAATGATTCTCCACCAGGTGAAACCGTAATGGGTTCAGGTACTTTGCGTTGAGTTCGTGTCGCTGAGCACGCACTTCCCGCCGCTGCTGCTGACGTTCACTCAGGTAAATCGACAAGACCGTCACCAAGGCTGATGTGGCTGCTGCAACCAGCGCCGCCAGCACGGCGTTCACCCCGGAACCTCGTTCACATTCGTCTCCCCTCAGCTCGACGTCTCGGAGCCGCCGCCCACCAGACAGGACCCAGCGATCCCGGTGTGTACTGACACGCCCTGCTGAGCATGCATCAGTCGAGTCCGGCGGTACGGCATCCCTGCCAACCTTGACTGTTAGTCAAGAAGCAGCAGGCTGCCAGATCTTTGACCAGCGAAGGCATTACGGCATCAGCAGAGCTTGATTGACGACTCCCTCAGGGCTGCGATCGGCGCGAGTTCGGCCTTGGTCTGGGCCCACAGGACAAGGCCGTAGGCGGCGACGGACAGCGCGGCGCCCAGCAGTCCGAGAGCGGCGAAGGGCCGCAGGATGGCCGGAGGTACGGCCACGCCGCCGCCGGGAACGTGACGAAGGGCACGAGGGCCGCTCCGATCAGCGCCCCGCCGCCGGCGATGAGGGTGAACCCGACCAGCTTGTCGGTGATCTGGTGGGCGATGGCGTTCCAGCCGGCGTGGGTGACGGCCGCCAGCAGGACGGCGGTCGTGACGAGAGGGGTCACGAAGTCCGCTCGCGCACGTCCACCAGGGTGCCGCCGGCGTGTGCGACAAGGGCGTCGGGGGCCATGGGGAAGACGGTGTGCGGGGTGCCGGCGGCGGCCCACACGACGTCGTGCTCCAGCAGTGACCGGTCGGCGAGCACCCGGGTCCGCGTACGGTGCCCGAAGGGCGGCACCCCTCCGATGGCGTACCCGGTCGTCTCCCGTACGACGTCCGCCTCGGCCCGCGTGACCTCGCCGGCGCCGAGCTCGCGCCGCACCCGCTCGACGTCGACGCGTGAGGCGCCGTCCATGAGCACCAGCACCGGCACCCCGTCGGCGGCGAAGACGAGCGACTTGCAGATCTGGCTGAGTTCGCAGCCGATCGCCGCGGCGGCCTCGGCGGCGGTTCGGGTCGCGTCCGGGAAGCGCCGGATCCGGGCGTGCAGCTCACCCGGGCCGAGCTCTTCCAGAGCGGCGGCGAACCGGGGGTGGGCCCCGGACCCTTCGGTGTCAGTGGCGGCTGTCGTCATGCGGGGCACGCCAGCGGTCGGTGTGCGGTGCACGCGACCGGGTTCCGGGAAGGCCGCCGGGAGAGCCACGGAAGAAGCCGGTGAGGGCACCCGTCCCCACGGAGCCCTCACCGGCCGGCCTGCCTCGACGGGTCGGTCAGAGGCGTACCAGCGCGCGGTCGTCGGCCGGGTTCTTGGACTCGTCCCCGGCGCGCAGGCCCTCGCCCTCGACGTCCACGTTCGGCAGGGCGCGGTCCAGCCACTTGGGCAGCCACCAGGCCTTCTTGCCGAGCAGGGCCAGGACCGCCGGGACGATGGCCATCCGCACGACGAAGGCGTCGAAGAACACCGCGATGGCCAGGCCGAACCCGATCATCTTGACCATGGACTCGCTGGAGCCGATGAAGCCGGCGAAGACCGCCATCATGATCACCGCGGCGGCCGTCACCACGCGGGCGCCGTGCCGGAAGCCGGTGACCACGGCCTGGCTCGGCTTCTCGCCGTGGACGTACGCCTCGCGCATCCGCGTCACGAGGAACACCTCGTAGTCCATCGCCAGGCCGAAGACCACACCGACCATGAAGATCGGCATCATCGACATCACCGGGCCGGTCTCCTCCACGCCCATCAGGCCGGAGAGCCAACCCCACTGGAAGACCGCGACCACCGCGCCCAGCGCCGCCATCACGCTCAGCAGGAATCCGAGCGCCGCCTTCAGCGGGACCAGGATCGAGCGGAAGACCAGGATCAGCAGGAGGAAGGCGAGGCCGACGACCAGGGCCAGGTACGGCAGCAGCGCGTCGTTCAGCTTCTCGGAGACGTCGATGTTCATCGCCGTCGAGCCGGTGACCAGCACGGTCGCGTCCGTGTCGGCCTTCACTCGGGTGCCCTGGTCGCGAATGGCGTGCACGAGGTCCTCCGTCGCCACGGAGGAGGGCTTGGCGTCCGGGATCACCGTGATCGTCGCGGTGTCGCCCGCCTTGTTGGGCGTCGCCGGCGTCACCGTGACGACGTTCTCGATGCCCTTGATGTCCTCGCCGACCGTCTTGAACACGCTGCTCGCGTCGTCGCTTCCCTTCGCGTCGACCACGACCATCAGCGGGCCGTTGAAGCCGGGGCCGAAGCCCTCGGAGAGCAGGTCGTAGGCGCGGCGCTGGGTCGTGGACGTCGGCTGCGAACCGTCGTCGGGCAGGCCCAGCTCCAGGGAGGCCGCGGGCACCGCGGCCGCGCCGAGGCCGATGACGCCGAGCAGCAGCACGGCGACCGGCCGGCGGACGACGAAGCTCGCCCAGCGCGTGCCCATGTTCGGCTTGGCCGTGCCGGAGGCGGCCTTCTTCTCGGCCCGCTTCCCGCCCATCCAGCGGCTCTTCCTGCCCGCGGGCCGCACCTTGCGGCCGGCGTAGCCGAGCAGGGCCGGGACCATGGTCAGGGCGATGAGCACCGCGATCACGACCGTACCGGCGGCCGCGACACCCATCTTCGTCAGCATCGGGATGTTGACGACGGACAGGCCCACCAGCGCGATCACCACGGTCAGGCCCGCGAAGACCACCGCCGAGCCCGCGGTGCCGACGGCCCGGCCGGCGGCCTCCTCGCGCTCACGGCCCTCGGCGAGTTCCGCACGGTAGCGGGAGACGATGAACAGGGCGTAGTCGATACCGACGGCGAGGCCGATCATCATCGCCAGCGTCGAGGTCGTGGAGCCCAGGTCCAGCGCGTCCGCCAGCGCGGTGATCGTCGAGATGCCGATGCCGACGCCGATCAGGGCGGTCAGCAGCGGGAGCCCGGCCGCGACCAGCGAGCCGAAGGTGATCACGAGGACGACCGCGGCGACCGCGATGCCGATGATCTCGGTGGTGCCGGTCTCGGGTGTCGTCTGGAGCGCGTCACCGCCGACCTCCACGGTCAGCCCGGCGTCCCGCGCGTGCTGCGCGGTGTCCTGAAGGGCCTCGCGGGAGGAGTCCTTCAGCTCCATGCCCGAGACCTCGTACTTCACCGACGCGTACGCGATCGTGCCGTCCTTGCTGACGGCCCTGGCCTTGTAGGGGTCGGCGACGGAGGCCACCTCGGAGCCGTCGGCCAGTTCCTCGACGGTCTCCTCGACGGTCGCCTTGTTCGCGGTGTCCGTCATCTTCTGCCCCTCCGGCGCCTTGAAGACGACCCGCGCGGTGGCGCCGTCGGCGCTCATGCCGGGGAAGCGCTGCTCCAGCAGGTCGAAGGCCTTCTGCGCCTCGGTGCCGGGGACCGAGAAGGACGTGGAGCCCGCGGTGGGGGCGCTGGCCGCGCCGACACCCGCGAGGGTGAGCAGAGCGACCCAGAGGAGGGCGACGAAGTGCCGTCGCCTGAAGGCGAGTCGGCCGAGTTTGTAGAGAAATGTGGCCACGAGGGCGTCTCCCGGTCAGGTCGTGGGTCGGTACGTGGGCAGGGGTGATCAGCCCGACGACGTGAGCGGTTACGTCAGGTGGAGGGCTCGTTCTGGGGACTCGTCAGGTGACGGGAATCAGCCGACGGGAGTCAGTTGACGGGAACGCCGAGGGCGGGGAGGACCACGGCGTCGATGTACGACTTGAGGAAGGCCTGCGTGGGCGGCTGATCGTCGATCAGGGTGCGGGTGGCGAAGGCGCCGACCAGCATGTGCACGACGTAGCCCAGTGCCGGGCAGCCGGCGCGGACCTCGCCGCGGTCGACGGCCCGCCACACCACCCGGTGGAAGTCCTCCATCTCCGGTTCGATCAGCAGTTCCTTGAACGCCGTCAGGAGGTCCGGGTTGGCGTGCACCGCCATGAACAGCCCTCGCATCAGCGCGGCGTTCTGCTGCATGGCGCAGTCATCCTCGCGTGCCGTCAGGGCGTGGAGGTCTCCGCGCAGGGTTCCGGTGTCGATGTCGGCGATGCTGCCCGGCTTGTTGTGCCGGATCGCCTTCGCCACCAGCTCCGGCTTGCCGCCCCACTGGCGGTAGAGCGTCGCCTTGCTGGACCGGGTGCGGGCCGCCACGGCGTCCATGGTGAGGGCGTCGTAGCCGACCTCCCGGAGCAGGTCGAGCACGGCCTCGTACAACTCGGCCTCACGCTCAGGGGTGATGCGGCTGCGACGTGCGGTCGGGGTCTCGGTCACCGTCCTCACCTTCCTGCTCCGAACGACACGGTTTCGTACACCAAGAAGGTACCCCACCCTCTTACGAAACGAAACCGTTTCGTACGTGTCCTGGCTCACGCGGGGCCTCGGCCGTCGGCGCCCGGGGCACCGAAGGCAGACGACCCGACCCGTTCGGCACGACTTGCCCCCATACGTCCCCGGGCGAAGCATGGGGAGGTGAGCTACCTGCGCCTACCGCATCTGAGCGGCGACCTGCTGTGCTTCGTGGCCGAGGACGACCTGTGGCTGGCCCCCCTCGACGGTCCGGGCCGCGCCTGGCGGCTCACCGTGGACCGCACCAAGACCGGCCACCCCCGTTTCTCCCCCGACGCGCGGCACATCGCGTACACGAGCTGGCGGAGCCTGGTCCCCGAGGTCCACCTGGTCCCCGTGGACGGCGGCCCGGCCACCCGGCTCACCCACTGGGGCTCCGCGGACACCCAGGTCCGCGGCTGGACACCGGACGGCGTGATCCTCGCCGTCGCCTCCCACGGCGAGCCCTTCTCCCACTACACCTGGGCCTACAAGGTCCGCCCCGACGGCGACCCGGGCCGCAAGCTCCCCTGGGGCCCCTGCTCCGACATCCAGGTCGCCGACCTCGACGGCGAACGCAAGACCCTGCTCCTCACCGGCACCCCGCCGCACGAACCGGCCTCCTGGAAGCGCTACCGGGGCGGGGCGACGGGCCGCCTGTGGCTGCACGGCGAACGCCTGCTCCCGGACATCGGCGGCCACCTGCACTCCCCCATGTTCGTCGGCGGCCGTATCGCCTTCCTCTCCGACCACGAAGGCGTCGGCAACCTCTACTCCTGCGCCCACGACGGCTCCGACCTGCGCCGTCACACCGACCACGACGCCTTCTACGCCCGGCACGCCGCCAGCGACGGCACCCGGGTGGTGTACCAGTGCGCGGGCGACCTGTGGATCGTGGACGACCTCACCGCCGACTGCGAGCCGCGCAGACTCGACGTACGGCTGAGCGGGCCGCGCGCGGGCCGCCGCGCCTACCAGGTGCCCGCCGCCCAGCACGTCGACGGCATCTCCGTGGACGAGACGGGACGCGCGAGCGCCGTCGTCGTACGCGGCAGCCTGTACTGGCTGACCCACCGCGACGGCCCGGCCCGCACCCTCGTCGACACCCCCGGCGTCCGGGTCCGGCTCCCGGAGATGCTCGGCTCCGTCGGCCAGGTCGCGTACGTGACGGACGCGGAAGGTGAGGACGCCGTCGAGATCGCCTACCTGCCCCGGGCCACCGGCGAACGCGAGCCGAGACGACTCGCCTCGGGCGAGCTGGGCCGGGTCCTGGAGATGGTCGCCGACCCGAACGGGGAGCGCCTCGCGATCGCCTCCCACGACGGACGGCTCCTCCTCCTGGACGTCACGGAGGACTCGAACGGCGAGGTCACCGAGGTGATCCGGTCGGTCAACGGGCCCGTACGCGACCTGGCCTTCTCCCCGGACGGCACCTGGCTGACCTGGTCCCACCCCGGGATCGGCCGCTCCCTGCGCCAGATCAAGCTGGCCCGGATCAAGGACCGCCTCATCGTCGACGTCACCGCCGGCCGCTTCGAGGACGAGAACCCGGTGTTCACGCGGGACGGCCGATACCTCGCCTTCCTCTCCTGGCGGGGCTTCGACCCGGTGTACGACGTGCACACCGGCGACCTGTCCTTCCCGCTGGGCTGCCGCCCCTACCTGGTGCCGCTGTCCTCCGCGACCCCCTCCCCCTTCGCCCTGAACCCCGAGGGCCGCCCCGCGGCCGGCGGTCTGGACCCGGTGGACGACGAGGAGGGCGGAGAGGCCGGAACGACGACCGTCGAGGCCGAAGGGCTGGAGAGCAGGGTCACGCCGTTCCCGGTCGCCGCCTCCAAGTACTCAGCGCTGCACCCGGTCGCGGGCGGCGGACTGGTCTGGCTGCGCTGGCCGATCTCGGGCGCGCTCGGCGAGACGTTCGCCAACCCGGACGACACGACCGGACGGCCGACCCTGGAGCACTTCACCATCGGCAAGGCGAAGAAGACCGAACTCGTCGACCATCTCGACTGGTTCGCGGTGAGCGGCGACGGCACCCGCCTGGTCCTGGTCGACGAGGGCGACCTGCGGGCGGTGCCCGCCAGTGAGTCCGGTGACAGCGACTCGACGGTCTGGATCGACTCGCGCCGCATCCTGCACGAGGTGGATCCGGCGGCCGAGTGGAAGCAGGCGTACGAGGAGGCGGGCCGGCTGATCCGGGCGTACTTCTGGGAACCGGACATGTGCGGCATCGACTGGGACGCCGTCCTCGCCCAGTACCGCCCGCTCGTCGAACGGGTCGCATCCCCCGACGAGTTCGCGGACCTGCTGCGCGAGGTGCTGGGTGAACTCGGCACCTCGCACGCCTACGTCTCCGCCGCCCGCCGCAACGAGGGCCCGCCGCACTACCAGCGCTGGCAGGGCCTGCTCGGCGCCAACTTCGTACGCCGGGACGAGGGCTGGGTGGTCAAGCGGATCCTGCCGGGCGAGTCCTCCGACTCCAAGGCCCGTTCCCCGCTGGCCGGCACCGGCATCCGGCAGGGCGCGGTCCTCACCCATGTCGACGGACGCCCGGTGGACCCGGTCGCCGGCCCCTACCCGCTCCTGGCCGGCGCCGGCGGCACCACGGTGGAGCTGACGTTCACCCCCGCGGAGGGCGAGGCGGGCCGTGCCCGCCGCGTGGCGGTGGTCCCCCTGATCGACGAACGCCCCCTGCGCTACCAGGACTGGGTCGCCAAACGCCGTGCCGTCGTCCGGGACTTGAGCGGCGGCCGCTGCGGCTACCTCCACATCCCGGACATGGGCGGCTCCGGCTGGGCCCAGTTCAACCGGGACCTGCGCATGGAGATGTCACGCCCCGCCCTGATCGTCGACGTGCGCGGCAACGCGGGCGGCCACATCAGCGAACTGGTCGTGGAGAAGCTGACCCGCACGATCCTGGGCTGGGACCTCACGCGCAACGCCCAGCCCGTGTCGTACGCCTCCAACGCCCCGCGCGGCCCGGTTGTCGCCCTCGCGGACGAGGCGACCTCGTCCGACGGCGACATGATCACGGCCGCCTTCAAGCTGCTGAGACTGGGCCCGGTCGTCGGCCAGCGCACCTGGGGCGGAGTCGTCGGCATGACCGGCCGCCACCGCCTGGGCGACGGCACGGTGATCACGGTCCCGATGAACGCGGCGTGGTTCGACGCGTACGGCTGGTCCGTGGAGAACAAGGGTGTGACCCCCGACGTCGAGGTCCTGCGCACCCCGCTGGACTGGGCGGAGGGCCGCCACGCCCAGCTGACGGACGCCGTGGAACTGGCCCTGAAGCTCCTGGAGACCAACCCCCCGGCGACGCCCCCCCGGCTATGCACACGTACCGGACCGCTCACGACCGAAGCTTCCGCCCCGTCCTTGAGGGGCGAAGGGCACCGGAAGGGCGGGACAGGCGGAACGCGGGGCACCCACCGTCAGGGGGCGCCCCGCGTTCAACGGGCGCGACGACTACCGGTCGTAGTCCTCGTCGAAGCGCTCGTGGTCCTCACGCTCGCGCTCGCGCATCCGCTCGGACTCCTCGTCCCGCTGCGGCCGCTGCTGGCGCCCACGGTGCTGAGCCTGCTCCCGCGCCTGCTGCGCACGCTGCTGCAGCTGCTCGGACTTCTCCTGGAACTGGTCCTTCATGCCCATGTGGGTTCACTCCCGTAGTGGGTGGGGGTAGGCCCCTCGGTGGGGCCTCGACCAGGTTCACACGGGCCATCACCCCCCGCATGTCGATCAGTTACGCCGTGTGACGCGCTCCTGCTCATCGGCGGCGCCGCCCGCTCCGACCAGCCCCGACCGCATCCCGTCCAGGCGTCCGGCGAACCGCCGCATCTCGCGCTGCCCCACGGTCCCGATGATCCCCGGCAGGTATCCGCGCACGCCCTGCATCCCGCGCAGCCACCACTGCCCGTACACATGGCTCGACCGCCGCTCGATCCCGGCCACGATCCGGTCGACCGCCGGCCCCAGCGGATAGGTCTTGTTCGACGGCCACGGCAGTCGCTTCCTCAACTCCCGCATGACGTCGTCCTGATCGGCTCCGCGCACCATGTCGGTGTCGGTCCAGGACAGGTACCCGACCCCCACCCGCACGCCCCGGTGGCCGACCTCGGCGCGCAGGCTGTGCGCGTACGCCTCCACCCCGGACTTGGAGGCGCAGTACGCCGTCATCATGGGCGCCGGAGTGATGGCGGCCAGCGAGGCGATCTGCAGCAGGTAGCCCCGGCTCTCCATCAGCACCGGCAGGAACGCCCTGGCCGTCACCGCCGACCCGATGAGGTTGACCTCGATGACCCGACGCCACGCCTGCGGATCGGAGTCGACGAACGGTCCGCCGGTCGCGACACCCGCGTTGGCCACGACGATGTCGACCTTCCCGAACCGCTCCTTGACCTCCCGCGCCACCCGTGCCATCGCCTCGTGGTCGGTGACATCGGCATGCCAGTGGTCGCTGTCGCCGTGCAGCCGTTCGCCGACCTGCTTGAGGACGTCCGGCTCCAGGCCGACGAGCGCCACCTTCGCGCCCCGCGCGGAGAGCTTGCGGGCGAGCAACTCGCCGACGCCCCGCGCCGCCCCGGTGACGACGGCCACCTGACCTTCGAGGCTCACCCTGCTCATGCGCCCTCCTTCACCTGCTGGTACGTCTCGGTCTGCTGATTCCCGCCCCGCGCGTACGTCGCGACGAGCTCCCGTATCCTCCCGGTCACCAGTGCGGGCGCCTCGACGGGTGTCATGTGCCCGAGGCCGGGCAGTTCGGTGACGCCGAGGCAGTTCGGCAGCGCGGCGGCCAGGGAGCGCGCGTGCACCGGCGGCGTGAGCCGGTCGGCCGTGCCGACGATCACCGCGGTCGGCACCGCCAACTCCCGTGTCCCGTGGTCGAGGTCGAGCAGGTCGAGCACGTGCGACCAGGCGTGGCGGACCTCGCGCGGACACGCGTGCACGATCCGCGCGCACGCCTCGACCATGTGCGGGGCCGAACCCCGCCCCATCGTCGCGTACTTGAGGATCGCCCTGGCGAGTGGTGTGACCGGCCCGAGCGGCGCCCGTGATCCGAGGATGTGCTTGGTCAGCCAGGTCCGCAGCCGCCCCGGCCGCATCGGCACGACCGTCGACTCGGCGACCAGCCGTGAGGCGCCGGTGCTGCACAGCAGGACCGCGGCCGCGTGCTCGCGCAGCGCCGGGCGGGTGGCGGCGGCCATCACCGTCATGCCGCCCATGGAGTGCCCGACCAGCACGGCACGTTCACCGGGCGCGAGGGTCGCCTTCAGTACGGCTTCCAGGTCGTCGGCGAGGACGTCGGTACTGCACGCCGGGCTCGCCGGGCTGCGTCCGTGGCCGCGCTGGTCGTAGGCGATGACCCGGTGGTCGACGGCGAGGTCGCGTATCTGCGCCGCCCAGAAGGCGGTCGAGCAGGTCCAGCCGTGCGCGAGGACGACGGCGGGGGCGTCCTCGGGACCATGGACCTCCGTGTGCAGCCGGGCGCCGTCGGCGGAGACGGCCGTCAGTTCACGGGCGGCGACGGGTGGGGCGTACGGACCGGACTTCACGTGCATGAGACGGCTCACGCGGTCACCTCGCTGTTCTCCTGGGATTCTTTGACTGCGGCACGGAGCACGGCGTACTCCGACAGGTCCACGCGCCGCACGGCCCGCCGGAACTCGGTCGTCGTACCGGGCCAGACGGTGGTGTTACGGCCGTTCGCGTCGAGGTACCAGCTCGTGCACCCGCCGGTGTTCCACACCGTCCGCTTCATCCGGACCTGGACCTTCCGGTTCCAGGCGGACACGGCGCTCGGCCGCGCGTCGAGGGCCACCCTGCCGCCGAGGACGTCCAACTGCCGTACGAAGTCGGCCAAATAGTTCAGCTGGGACTCGATCATCAGGATCATCGAGGAGTTCCCGAGCCCCGTATTGGGCCCGATGATGGTCATCCAGTTCGGGAACCCCGCGGCGGAGGCACCGCGCAGTGCCTCCATCCCGCCCTTCCAGACCTCGGCGAGCGTCCTGCCCTCGGCGCCCACCACCCGCTCGGCGATCGGCATGTCGGTGACATGGAACCCGGTACCGAAGACGATCACGTCGACCTCGGCCTCACTGCCGTCGGCGGCGACGAGGGTCGAGCCGCGGATCTCGCTCAGGCCGCCGGCGACGACGTCCACGTTGGCCTGGGCGAGTGCCGGGTAGTACTCGCTGCTCAGCAGGATCCGCTTGCAGCCGATGCGGTAGTCGGGCGTCAGCTTGGCGCGCAGGGCGGGGTCCTTGATGGACCGGGCCATGTTGCGCCTGGCCAGCCGCTCGATGAGGCCGAGCTCGTTCGGGCGCTTGGTGAACGCCTGGACCTGCAACTCCCGGATGCCCCACAGCAGTCCGCGGCGCAGCTGCGCGGTGGCGGGCAGGGCCCGGTGCAGGGCGCGTTCGGCGCCGCTGATGGCGCGGTCCATGCGGGGCATGACCCAGGGCGGGGTGCGCTGGAAGACGGTCAGCCGGGAGACCTCGGGCTGGATGGACGGCACGATCTGGATGGCGGAGGCGCCGGTGCCGACCATGGCGACGCGCTTGCCGCGCAGGTCGAGTCCGTGATCCCAGCGGGCGGAATGGAAGACCTCGCCGGGGAAGGAGTCCAGGCCCGGGATGTCGGGGATCTTCGGGTCGGACAGCGGCCCGGTGGCGGAGACGACGAGGTCGGCCGAGAGTTCCCCGCTGCTGGTCTCGATGTCCCAGCACAGCCGCTCGCCGTTCCAGGTCATCCGCTTCACCTCCGAGTCGAAGCGGATGTGGGGGCGCAGCCCGAAGACGTCCGTGACGTGCTCCAGGTAGGCGCGGATGTGCTCCTGCCCGGAGAAGGTGCGCGGCCAGTCGGGGTTGGGCGCGAAGGAGAAGGAGTACAGATGGGAGGGCACGTCGCAGGCGCACCCCGGATAGCTGTTGTCCCGCCAGGTGCCGCCGACGCTGCCGGCCCGCTCCAGGACGACGAAGTCGGTGATGCCCTCGCGCCGCAGCCGCACGGCGGCACCCAGCCCACCGAACCCGGACCCGACCACCGCGACCCGCACATGTTCGCGTTCGGCCATGCCTGTGCCTCCCACACTCCACCGGAACCGCGCCAGTGAACACTGGCACAATGGGGAGAGTAGAGGAGGACCGTACCGACCGGTAGGGGGCGGCCGAGGAAAGTTACCCCCGGTACGAACTAGGGTGCCCACGTGACCGAGAAGCGCGAATACCGCATGGAGGAGCTGGCCCGCCTGGCCGGCATCACGGTGCGCACCCTGCGCTTCTACCGCGAACGCAAACTGATCCCGCCGCCCCGCCGCGAGGGTCGCATCGCCTGGTACGACGACCACCACCTGGCCCGCCTGCGCACCATCGCGGCCCTGCTGGAACGCGGCCACACCCTCACGGGCATCGCGGAGCTGGCGGAGGCCCTCGACAACGGCCGGGACGTCGCCGACGTCCTCGGTGTCACCCCCACCGAGGAGGAGCCGGTCCGTCTCACCCCCGAGGAACTCGCCGCCCGCTTCGAGGGCCAGGTCACCCCCGAGAACCTCGCCGCCGCCCTGGAGCTCGGCTACCTGGGCACCGACGGCGACGAGATCGTCCACATCAGCCGCCGCCTGCTGGACGTCTCCTCGGCCCTGGTCGGCGAGGGCATCCCGCTGGCGGAGGTCCTGGCAGCGGGCAAACGCGTCCGCGAACACGTCGACGACCTCGCCGAGATGTTCGCCGACCTGGTCCTGCGCCACACCGGCGAGGACGACCTGCAACGCCTGCGCCCGCTCGCCCGGAGCGTCGTGGAGGCCGAACTGTCCCTGGCCCTGGACCGACGGCTACGGAAGCAGAACGGGCGGGACCGGGGTCCGTCCCAGCCCTAGACGAGTAGTTCCGATTGCGGGGTTCACGGACGCAGGGAGGGTGTCCAACATCGGGTTGTGACGACCGAGTTAGACACCCTCTTGACCGCAC
>NZ_JBSFEP010000038.1:0-23997 GCF_053594495.1 Streptomyces sp. NPDC001920 | reverse complement strand
GGGGTGTGGGGGGGGGGGGGGGGGGTGCGCTTGCGTGGGTGGGGGTGTGGGGGGGGGTGGGGTGGGTGGTTTCGCCCCCCCCCCCACCACCCGACTGTGGAAGCTTCCTTGAGGCGATACAACGTGATCAATCTGGGCCAAAGGGTCAAGCAGGGTACGTGATTGGCAGAGTCAGCGGGTGCGCTGGAGCCATTGCTCCCTGTTATCGAGGCTCGGCCATCGCAGTGTTCCGCAGCGTCACCTTTCGAGATGTGCCGCGCTTCACGTAACGGGCTGGTCATCATCGGAGGCCGCGTCCCGCCAGGCCCTCCGGACCCGTTGCCATGACCGGAGGACATCAGGCAACTGCTCCAGGATGCCTCGGACAGCGAACAGGAGAACGGAGATGACACCTGCACCTGCAAGGAGCGTGAGTACCGCTGAGTCGCTCACCGGCTTCCGACCTTTCGTGATGGTGGTCGAACCGGTGGGGAGGCAGGCTCAGTTCGACCACGCTGTGCGTGGCTAGAACTGACTTCCTGCCGACACCAAGAACTCAGACCGGGATCAGCTCCCGGGGGCTTCTTGCAGGGTGATGCATGCAGGCCCAGATGCCTGCGTGTACGAATCCACTCCCCGGCCGCCCGTGTCGGAGGCGGGCACGGTTCTGTGGAAACCTTCCTGGCACCCCAGCACGGAGCCGGGCCGCCCAGGGCGCGGACAGACCGGGCGCTGGGCTCGGTCTGAGATTACCCCGAAGCTAGCACAACTGGCATTGCGTGGACCTGAGTTCACTCTCCGACTTGACAGCTGCGGATCGCATCCGGCTCGAGGCGGGCACGAGTCCGCGATGACGACCACATGGATGCGTTGGGCGGCTGGTCGTCACGCAGCATTCGCACGGCGTCGTCAGACGCCGCCGAAGCGGTTCCGCATCACCTCCGTCCACTCCCGGGGCCGGACGGTCTCGCAGCCAGCGCAGCGGTACCCCACATCCACACGCGGGCCGGGTGGCCCAGTTGAGCGGAGGGGCGGGTGCGGCCGTACTCGATCCGGAGCGGTCGGCGGCACAGTGGGCAGGGGGCTCCGTAGGGCGGTTCGTGATCCATGCAGCGGACTGTGCACACGTCGACGGCTTACCGTCTCGTGCTGCCGGGACGGCCCGCCTGGCGGGCGCCGCGGTAAAGATCTGGTGATGGCCTCCCGTGCGGCGGGAAGCACCCCGGCTCACGCTTTTCCGCAGGTCATTGGCGGGGTTCCATGGCCCGGTGATCAGCAAAGCGGAGGTCCGCCCCGGTGACGGGTGAAGGTACTACTTCCGCAGCGTGATGGTCGGCGACGGCCAACGCCCTGCGGGTAAGGCGCTGCGCGCCGCCCAGGACGAAGCCGGTGTCCCGCCCGGGGTCTGGAAGGGCCGGGGCCTGGCGGCGGTCGGTCTCAAGGCCGGGGACGTGGTGACCGAGCGGCAGGCCGAACTGCTCCTGGGGGAGGGCCGGCACCCGGACGCCGACCGGATCGAGGGTGAGGGTCTGGAGGCGGGCGATGATCCGGCGACTGCGCGGCGGGCGACCGTGCTGGGCAGGCCTATCGAGCACAACCGCTCGCCCAAGACCTACAAGGCCAAGGAGCGGACGCCCTGGCTGGCCCTGGACCTGACGTTCCCCGTCGACGGCACACATCGCGTGGGCGCTTGGGTATGACGAGACCTGCCTGGTACTGGAGCTGTGCCAGGACATCTCCCGGGACAAGGCGCTGGCGTGGCTGGAGGATGCGGTCGCGGAGATCCGCTGGGGTAGCGGCGGCAAGCACCGCGAGCCGATCCGGGACGGGCTGATCGTCGCGGTGTTCCGGCACTACGAGTCCAGAGCTGCCGAGTCGAAGCCGCTGCTCCACGATCATGCGGTGGTGTCGATCCGCGCGCGGCGGCCAGACGGCACGGGAACGTGGGGAAATCTGTCGGCGGACTCGATGCTGGCCCACATCGTCGTGGCCGACACCCTCTACACCCGGTGCCACCCGGCGATGGCTGGCGCTCTCGCACGCACTCGGTGCACCGCACCCGATGTTCCACACCGCACCGATGCACGCACTGCCGACCGCGCCCCTTGACCAGGTCGGCCTGGCGCGCGGGTCGATACCCCTTGACCAGGTGCGCCACCCAGTACGTTTCTCCTTGCCACAGCACGTTCGGGCCGTCGGTCAGGCCGTGGTCAAGGGGGTGTGTGATAGAGGGCCTGCCGCCGCGCGGTGCGGTGCGCTGGTGCGCACGGTGCGGTGGATCTGACTGGCGGTGGTGCGCACCCGATGCGCGCGGTGCGTACCACCCATCCTCGGCGACGCGATGGTCAGGCGCACTGGGTGCGCACCTGCCAGCGCAGCAGGTCGTGAATGGTCTGGTCGATGCCGTCGTCACGCCAGGTGTAGAAGTAGACTTCACCGCGCCGGGCGGCGGAAAGCCGTGCGGGAGTATCTCCCACTGGCAGCCGGTGCGGCCCTGTAGAGCAGCGCGTTGACGATCTCCCGCATCTCGTACCGGCCCCGGTGGCCGCTGATCGAGGGATGCGCGGCCTCCCACGCGGCGATCACCGGCTCGAACAGCGCCCACTGCTCGTCGCTCACGTCGGTCTTGTAGGGCTTGCGCTCGCCCACGGTGCCCAGCCCAACATCCCCATGGCCCCGGCCGGCCGGGATGCCGCACCGCCACACGCTCAGGTGATGACAAAACTCCTATCACTCTCATTCCGCCCTCTAAGGGCGCCGGCTGTCTCTCAAGGGCGTTTTCCCGGCCACTGCGGCGGTGACTGCCCGGCGGAGGTGGCGGGCTGAGTGTGCGGCTGGCGCATCGTGCGAGGTGATGCCGGGGCCGGCGTGGATCGCGCCTCCGTCGGGTGCGGCGCATCCGGGCCGAAATTGCCTGTTGCTGCCCGAAGAGGGCGTCGTGAGTACCCCGTTGTGCGGGGAGTATGACCCGGCGCCGGCATTCCGTGAGTCGTGTGGCCGGTGTGACGGAAGGGCCGGTGCCGATGTGTGTCCCGGATGGCTTGATGACCCGGTTGTGACGGAAGAAACCGCACGCCTAGCTTTGGCACTGCCGCCGGCGCCCCGCTCGTTCGGGTGCGGCGCGTCGGCCGGGGCAGCAGGCGGAGGCAACCCCGCTTGCATCGAAGGCACGTTCATCGACGAAGGGATATGACGATGGCTTACGAGCGTCCCACTCTCACCAAGGTCGGCGACTTCCAGAAGGTCACGGGCCTGGCCGGGACGGGCAGCCCCGACCTGCTGGGCGGCCACAGCCTGCTCTGACCTTTTCTCCACCTAGCCCATATTTGTCATGCACACCTAATACAGGGCTGGTAGAGAGCGTGGGCGGCGCCGGCGGCGCCGCCCACGCCCCTGTCGCACATCGCCGACCGCACCCGACCGGAAGGACCCGCCCATGGTGACCGGCCCGTCGTCTCCCGCCGGGCACTACTGGTTCCTCGTTTTCCCGGACACCGACGCCGTCGCGACCCTCGCCGCGCGAGCCGGCTCCCGTGGGACCCGTCAGATACCGCACCCGTCCGGTCGGCCCTGGCTGATCGGGCGCTGGCCGGACCACGCTGTGACGACGGCCGCGTGCGGACCCGCCCAGCTGGTCGTGCTCGGGCAGCACGCGGTGACCGAGGATGAAGCGGCGCGCGCGGCCCGTAGCGGATCGCCCGAGGCCGCCGACGCGTACGCGAGGAACTGGCCCGGCAGCCACCATCTGATCGCCTGCCGCGACGGCAGGACGCTGGTCCGCGGCACCGTCACCGGTGTCCGCAGCGTCTTCGCCGCCAAGGCGCCCGGCACCCACGGCGCCCATCTCGTGTCGGACCGTGCCGACGTCCTGGCCGAACTGACGGGCGCAGACCTGGACGAGGCCCGTCTGGCCGTGCAGCTGCTCAGTCCCGCGATCCTGCACCCGCTGACCACTCAGACGGTCTGGCGCGGAGTCGATGTCGTCCCCGGCGACCAGCGCGTACTGCTCGACCGCGACGGCCACCTTCGTACGAGCCGCTGCTGGAGTCCGCCCCCGGCCGACCTGTCGCTCGCCGAAGGCGCCCGGCTGGTCCGGGAGCGACTCGCCGACGCGGTCACCGCACGGATCGCGGGCCGCGAGCTGGTCAGTGCCGACCTGGGCGGCGTCGACTCCACCGCGGTGGTCGCCACAGCCGCCCGCGCGGGGGCCAAGACCGTCGCCTACACCGCCGCGATCCACGACGTCCTCGGCGACGACGTCACCTACGCGCGGCGCACGGTGGAGGCGCTGGAGGCCGTGGAGCACCACGTGGTGCCCGCGACCGCCGTACCCCTGACCTTCGACCGCGTCGACACCCTCGACGACGACCTCGACACCCCGTCGCCCTACGCGGTCAACCGTCACCGTCGGATGTACATCGTCGAACGGGCCGCGGAGCGGGGCTCCCCGCTGCACCTGAGCGGCATGGGCGGCGACGAACTGTTCAGCGGAGCCTCGGCCCACGTGCACAACCTGCTGCCACGCCACCCGCGCACGGCCTGGCGGCTCGCCCGCGGTTTCACCTCCCGCCACCGCTGGTCCCGCCGCACGGCCCTGGCCCAACTCTTGGACCGACGCCCATACGGCTCCTGGCTGACACACGTCGCGCACGACCTCACTCATCCGCAACCGGCCATGTCCGTCCCCCTGTTCACCTGGGGCACCCCGCCGCGGCTGCCCCCGTGGGCCACAGGGCGGGCCGTGGAGGCCGCGCGCGAGCTGATCCGCGAGCAGGCCAAGGACGCGCAGCCGCTCAGCCCCGGTCACGGTGGGCACCGGGAACTGGCCACCCTGCGCACCCTCGCCCGCTTCGCCCGGCACGTCCAGCAGATGTCCGAACCGCTCGGCGTCACCTTCGCCGCCCCCTACTACGACGACCTCCTAGTCGAGGCCGCCCTCGCCGTCCGCCCCCGGGACCGGGTGACTCCTTGGCGGTACAAACCGCTGATCGAGCAGGCCATGCGGGGTGTCGTCCCGGAGGCCAGCCGCCACCGGGCCACCAAGGCGCACGCCGCCTTCGAGGAGGAGACCGGGCTGCGCTGCCATCGCACCGCACTGCTCGCCCTCTGGGAGGACTCCCGGCTGAGCGAACTGGGCCTCGTCGACGTGCCGACCCTGCGCGACTGGTGCATGCGCCCGCTCGCCGCCGACCTGGAAAGCGCACTGCTGCACCCGACCGTCGGCTGCGAGGTGTGGCTGCGCGCACGCGAACGACACCGTGACCCGCTGCAGCCGACGGAAACCGACATGGGAGGTATCACGGCATGACGATGACCCTGCGCCCCGGAGTGGTGACGGCCGACACCGAGTACGGGATGGCCCTGCTCGACCAGAACAGCGGCGAGTACTACACCCTCAATCCCACGGCGGCGCTGATCGTGCGGACCCTGCTGGAGGGCACGAGCAGGCAGCAGGCGGTGACAGCACTCACCGGGCGGTACGACGTGAGCGCCGAGCAGGTCGAGGAGGACATCACCCGGATCCTCGAGGAACTGCGCACCGCAAAGCTCCTGGAGGCCTGACCCGGCCCCACCGCCGCCCCGTCCCGCTCTCGTCCCCGCCTCTTCTGGCCCGTTTCCCGCCAGCCCCTCTTCCACCCCGTCCCGTCCTCGTCCCGGAGGGTTTGCCGCAGTGTCCACCTCGCAAGTCGTCCCGCACGATCCCCGGTCGGTGCCCCTCGGTCCGCGGCTG
This sequence comes from Streptomyces sp. NPDC001920, assembly GCF_053594495.1. Taxonomy (NCBI): domain Bacteria; kingdom Bacillati; phylum Actinomycetota; class Actinomycetes; order Kitasatosporales; family Streptomycetaceae; genus Streptomyces; species Streptomyces sp. NPDC001920. The sequence goes on along the minus strand of NZ_JBSFEP010000038.1, from coordinate 18,287 downwards.
GTGACCCGGCTGGCCGTCGGCTGCGCCCATCTCCTCGCCCGGCAGCCCCCCGCCCGCATCCGTACGGTGCTGCTCCGGCTGCGCAGGGGAGCCCGGCCCGCGACCGTCGCGGAGGCCGCCCGGGCTCGGCAGACCGTCCTCGCCGTCAGCCTGGCCGCCGGCGGCCAACAGGGCTGCCTGCCGCGCTCCCTGGCCACCGTGCTGCTGTGCCGGCTGCGCGGCCAGTGGCCGACGTGGTGCGTCGGCGTACGCACCCAGCCGCCGTTCGCCGCACACGCGTGGGTGGAGGCGGAAGGCGTTTTGGTCGGCGAAGGCGCGCCCGCCGACTATTTCCAGCGGTTCATCACGGTGGACTGAGCGGCGGGGCGTGGCGCGTGGGCGCACAGCGCCTCCGCGATGGCATCCGGCAGCTTGAACACTGGCACTCCGGACGGCATGTTCATCCCGCCATCATGGAGGTCCAGCACCTGGCACGGCAGCAGCGCGGGCGACGGCATCTGGATCTGAGTCCAGGCAGGGCGGTACGGCCAGGCGCACCTACCAGACGTCGGGGGCACTACCCACCCCACGCGACGGGCTGGCCGTTGCTGTTGTGACCCCAGTGCGGTTCCTCCATCGAGGTCTCGTGGCCGTCGTCCAGGACCGTAGGGACCGGCGTGTAGATGGAGCTCTGCCCGGCCTGCGACGCCGAACTCCCTGCCGCCAGCGCGCTCATCCGCTGGCACCGCGCCCCCGACCGCGGCCCGAAGGCGCTGCTGGCATCCGAAAAATCGGCGAACGCCAAGCCGACCAAGGTCGAGGCTCCTGCCACCCCGGCCGGGGTGACCAAGCCTCAGGCGTCGAAGGCCGAAGCGGAGCCTTCGGCGGGGGTGGCTGCCTGGCGGGCGGCAGAGAAAGCCCGTACGACCGGCAAGGCGGCCACGGCCGACGCTGCATCCGCCGCTCAGGCCACGCCCTATGTCCCCGAAGGCCAGGGCCACGTCCCCTGGCACCGCCTCCTCGACACCCGCCTGAGCGACGCCCTCGTGGCCCGGGTGAACCTCTCCAACGGCAATCTGATGCTGGCGGCCACCGACTTCGACATCGCCGGCGTCGGCCAGAAACTCCAACTCACCCGCACCTACAACTCGCTCGAAGCCCCCTGGGGCAAGAACTCGCAGCGCTGGTGGCAAGCGTACGAACGCTACCTCCAGGCCGGCGACGGGGAGGCGGTCGTCTTCGACGCCACCGGCAACGCCCTGCGGTTCAAAGCGACCACCACCGGTGGTTACACGACACCCACCGGCTACTCCAAGGACCTGAAGATGAACGCGGACGGCACCTACACACTCACCGACCGCAAGTCCGGCAGCCGTGACACCTACGACGAGCACGGCACGCTCATGAAGGTCACGGACAAGAACCACGGCACGATCACCGTCGACCAGCACGACGAGACCGGCGAGCACAAGGGTTTCAAGCTGACCGATACCCGTTCCGGCCGCTGGATCGACCTGGTGAAGACGTACGGCAACCAGTGGCAGGCCAACGATCACACCGGCCGCACAGCCGTCTTCGACCTCGACGCGTCGGGGAACCTGGAGCGGGCCACGGACACGGCCGACAAGGCGACGACGTACGAGTACGACTCCTCACGCCGCCTGACGAAGGTGACCACCCCGGAGAGCACGGTCACCCTGTTCACCTACGACGACCACAACCGCGTCACTTCGATGCAGCGCGCCACCGAGTCGTCGAGCAGCGGCCACACGGGGCCGACTTGGCGCTTCGACTACACGGCCGCCACCCCGGCCGACGCGGGAACCACCACGGTCACTGACCCAGACGGCGACGCCACCAAGTACATACACAACGCGGACGGCGAGGTCACCAAGGTCACCGACCCCCTCGATCACTCCCGCCACGCCAAGTACACGGGCCACTTGGTGCAGAGCGCGATCGACGCGATGGGCACAGGCGCGGACGGAACGGGCGGTAACACCACCACTTACGGCTGGGACGGCCGTAACAACGCCCTCTTCCAGAAGCTCCCGCTCGGCGCCACAGCGTCGGTGACGGCCTACCAGACGATCGCCGGCACCGACGTACCGAACGACTTCACCACCGCCGACGGCCGCAAGGACACCTTCCAGTACGACACCAACGGCAACACCCTGTCGGTGACCACGTCCGGCACCGCGGGCGGCGAGCGCACCTACACCTACAACAAGGCCACTCCCACCTGTGGCGGCTTCGAGGGCCAGCGCTGCACGGCGACGGTGAAGATGTCCGAGCCAAAGTCGTCGACCACGTCCTTCGCCTACGACGACAAGGGAAACCTCAAGACGGTCACCCCGCCCGCCCCGCTGGGGAAGACGGAATACACCTACGACGCGCTCGGCCGCGTGGAGATCGTCACGGACGAGCGCGGCGTCAAGACCGTATACACCTACGACACCCGCGACCGGGTCAAGAAGGTGTCCTCGACGAACGCCACCGTCACCTTCGACTACGACGGTGACGGCAACCTGAAGGTCCGCACCGACGCCTCCGGCACCACCCGCTGGGACTACGACAAGCTCAGCCGCGAGAAGATCCGCACCCTGCAGAGCGGTGCACAGACGGCCCTCGCCTACACCCCAGGCGGGGAGGTCGACTACTACACCGACCCGACCGGCACGACTGACTACACCTGGGACGCGGCCGCCCGCCCGGACTACCTGACCGACCCGGACGGCAAGAAGACCGACTTCGACTACGACAAGAACGACACCCGAACCAAGACCATCTACCCGGGCGGCACCACCCAGTCGGTCACCCCGGACAAGAACGGCCGCCCCGAAATCGTCAAGACCACCTCGGGCACGACCACACTGATCGACCTGACGTACAGCTACGCCAACGCGGGCAAGGACACCACCAAGATCCGCACCCGCACCGACAACCTCACCAAATACAAGACCACCTACCAGTACGACACCCAGGACCGGCTCCGCTACGCCCTGGAGGCCGACTCCGCCGGCGCCCGCAAGGCCTCCTGGCTGTACTGCTGGGACCAGGCCGGCAACCTCACCTCCCAGGACAGCACCGCCTCGACCTGCCCCGGCGCGACCACCTGGACCTACAATGACGCCCTTCAGCTGACCGCCCAGAACGGCTCCACCACCGGCTGGTCCTACGACAAGCTCGGCAACGAGACCGCAGGCGGCCGCACCCCCATGACCGCCCGCACGAATGAGACCTGGACCGACTACAGCCAGCCGTCCGGCCTGACGGTCAACGGCTCCGCCTACGACCTGGTCCACGCGGGCACGGACAACTTCGAGCGCACCAAGCTGGGTTCAACCTGGTTCCACCACACGGCACTCGGTCTGGCGTCCACGACGACGAACGGCGTCGACACCGGATTCATCCGCGAACCGGCGGGCACCTTGAACTCCATGACGACTGGGGGGAAGCCCTACTACTACCTCACCGACGCCACGGGCAACGTCCTCGGCCTCGTCGACGACGCGGGCAAGCGCACGCACACCTACGCCTACGGCCCCACCGGCCTGCCCCGCGGCACCACCACCGAGGCGGCCCCCCCAGCCCCACCGCTACACCGGCGCCTACCTCGACCCCACGGGCCTGTACAAGATGGGCCACCGCTACTACGACCCCACCCTCGGCCGCTTCACCCAACCCGACCCCTCCGGGCAAGAGACCAACCCCTGCCTCTACGCCGGCGGCGACCTCATCAACAACAGTGACCCCACAGGACTTTTCAGCCTCTCCGACGCTCTCGATGCGGGAGAGAGCATCTTCAGCACTGCCACGGGTTGCCTTGCCGGGATCGGCGCTGCGGCTGAAACCGGCATCATCGCCACTGCCGGCATCATGGCCGGCCGTGGGGCACGGCGGCCGCGGTCGTCGGCAGTTGCGCCGTCGGAGGCTTCCTCGGATACAACAACGCCGACCTCATCAGTTACGGCTAACCCGTGACGGAAGGGCGCGATAAACCATGAGCAACAAAGTCAAGATGAGCATCTTTCTGTCCGTGGTCGCGGTCGTCACCGTGCTCGCGTTGCTGCAAGGCCTCAGGGCAGAGGGATCGAACAAGGCCCTACCGCTCATCGTGGCAGCCCTTGGAATGGCATCGCTCGGCATGTGGACCATCGGGGTCCGCAGCAAGGCCAGGAAGAAGCGACCAGACTCCTCGCCGTCCGCGCGCCCGCCGCGGGCGGCGAGGAGTCGGTGCCGGGCTCACGACTGAATAGTGCGAGACGGTCATCGCGCTGATCCGCCCCAAGCGGACCGTGGCGCCGACCACGGCTGGTCAACGGGTCATGACCGGGGCCCGCAGCGCTACGAGCTGGGTTCCTGGCGCAGGTCCAGGAAGGCCGGTTCAGTGAGGCCGCCCAGCAGGCCGCCCACCGGCCGCCTCGCCCGGCCCGAGCTGACCATCGCCATCGACGTTGCCACCCGCGCCATCCTCGCCGCCGTGCTGTGCCCCAGCGCGACCAAAGCCGTGTCCTCAGGCGCGCGTCGTTGTCCCGCGGCGCCGGCCAGGCGTTCGTCCAGGGTGGTCAGTCGCTGGTTGGCAGCTTGTCCAGCTGAGTTGGCACCTTGGCCCATGGCCTTGTGCGTGCGGCTTGGTCCGGACCGGTCAGAACGTAGGAGTGGATGGATGGGCGTGGATGCGGAGCGGGAGTGCTGGGAGCTGCGGTCGGGAGCCGGTGTGGGTCCGTTGCAGTTCGGGATGTCTCCAGCCGAGGTCGCCCAGGCGCTTTTGGTCCCTGGACCGCAGGCACGGGCTGGCGGTCCGTATGCGCAGGAGGACTTCCGGGATGGGGTGAAAGCGTTCTACGACGCGGGCAAGCTCGCCTGTGTTGCGCTGGATGCGGTCACCGGTCCGCAGGTCTCCCTGTCTGGCTTCCCGCTGGCGGGAAGCGATCCGGAGCAGGGCAAGCAGTTCCTGCTGGACCACGCTGAGGAGCATGGGAACTGTCTGCTCTACACGCCTGATGACTCGCTTTCCCTAACTGATATCGGGCTTCTTCTGCGCTCGCAGCAGGTCGGGGCAGCGCGCCTGACCCGTCCGCTGTTCGTGAAAAAGGAGTGGTTGGAATCGGAGTACTTCCGAGACCACCTTCCGCTGGAGGGCGCCTCAGGCTGAGCGCTCGATCTGGCGAACTGACGCCAGACTCTGCGTGCAAGTCGCGATGAGATGCCGCGGGTCTTGTGCTCGACGATCTCGGTCGGCAAGGTGTCCGGGTGCGTGATCTTGTTCCGGACGACCTGTGGGATCGGGTGGCCCCGTTGCTGCCACCCCCTCCCGAACGAAGCCACCGGCATCCCGGGCGGGTGCGTGTTCCTGACCGAACAGCACTCGCCAGCGTCCTGTTCGTGCTGCGGACCGGTGTCGCCTGGCGGTTCGTCCCGGCGGAGACTGTGGGCTGTTCCGGCGTGACGGCCTGGCGCCGGCTGCGGGACTGGACCGAGGCCGGCGTCTGCCCACGCCTGCACGCTGCCCCTGCTGACCGAACTGCGCCGCGCCGACCTGCCGAGCCGGGCCCGCGCCCGGCACAACGACGACGAGTTCACCCGCGCGATGGCCCGGCTCCCAGGGATGCCGCTGGTCAGCAGCCGCAACATCTCCTCGCACGACTCCCGGGCGAAGAGACACAGAGCCAGGACCAAGTACACGAACAGCCGCGCCGGCAAATGGCGCCGGCGCCGCTCGGCTCGGTCATGCTTGACTATCGCCGCGTCGACCAGCTCGGCGGTGAACACCTTCGTCAAGATCCCGATCCGCACACGCTGGCCTGCGCCCCACGCCGTTACACGCGGGGCAGCGACTTCCGCAACTCAAAAGCAACTGCATTGGCCGTCTTCAACCGGGCCTTTCAGAGCAGGAAGGACGCGAGCGTGACCGCTGTTTCGTAGGAAATGGCCATCGCCTGCCGAGGTTGGACAACTCCTCGCAGGGTCGAAGCGTGGCATCGCGGCCGGGGCATCCGCAGGGCGTATGACGGCCGAGTCGACATGACGCTGCGAGATCGAGGGTGGTCCTGCTGACGCCGCCGGCGATATAGGTGCGGTCGGCGGCGTTCAGTCCGACGGCACCATGCTCCCCAGCGCGAGCAGCGACAAGACTATTTACCTCTGGCGGCTCACGTGAGTGTCATCGGCGGCGTCGTCACATCGCGTACTCGCACTTCTACCTCAGCGAGGGAGCGCGCCCCGGCGGTCGGTCACTTGGCTGGGCAGACGGGTCCGGCTGATGTGTCGTGCAGGTAGGCGGCGCTTTCCTCGGCGGTGAGGTCGCGGGTGACGGAGCGGCAGATCCGCTCGATAGCCTGGGCGGGGTCCAGGGACGCGGCGGCCTTCCACAACTGGACGGTGTCGCCAGCAGTGGCGAGGGTACGGTTGTCCGGGCTGAAGGCGAGGGACCCCACCTGGTGGGTCGGTGCGACGAGAGTGCGGGTCGGCCCCCTATCGGGGTTCCACAGCACGACCCTGTTGTCGTAGCCGAGAGTGGCGAGGTACGACCGTCCTGTGTGTACGCGAGTGCGGCGACCCCGTCGGTACCGGCGCGGAAGGCGCGGCGCAGTGCGCCGGTGGTGGTGTCCGAGAAGCGGACGATGTCGTCGACCGTGCCAATGGCGAGGGTGCGGCCGTCACGGCTGAACGCGACTGCGGACACCGCGCCCGTATGTCCGCCGATCCGAGTCCGGGCGGTTCTCCGAGCGACGTCCCAGAGCCATACGGTCGAGTCTTCGCCTCCCGTGGCACGTTCCCCGCCCCCAGGCCGGCCTCCCCTATACACCGGGAGACACCCTCGTGCTGTACACCGACGGCCTCATCGAGCGCCGCGGCGAGGACATCGATGCCGGCCTGGAACGCCTGACCACTGCCCTGGCCCAGGACCGAACCCTCGCCCCTGACCCGCTGGCCGACGCACTGCTGACCCAGCTCGACGTCGCCGGGGGCGTCTCCGACGACATCGCTCTCGTCATCATCCGCCTATGACCTGCGCGACTTTCTGGGGGCGCCCGGAGATACTCCAGCCCGGATCAGGATCAGGCATTCGGCTTGTCTTTTAACCAGTTCGGCGTGGTTCTGTGACGTCCGCCTCGTTGGCGCTCGTGCGCGACCACCACAGCCGGCCGGCTTGTTGACTCCGCCGCTGGGCAGTTTCTCCACGACCAGGCGGATGACGGTGCCCTCGATGATGGGCAGCGGGCCGTCGCGGTCGAGCCATGCGGCCCGGCGGGTCAGCCGCGGGCGCAGCCGGTCCCACGCCTGTGCGGTCGCCTTCCCGTAGAGCCGGGTGTCCGTGGCCGTCACGGCCTTCTGGGTGCCCCAGGTGGCGGGGTCGCCCAAGACGAATTCGCCGCCGTGCTTGGGCGGCCGGCCGCCCTGGGGTTGGCCAGGTGGAACTCTTTGCGGCAGGGCGTCGGACGCCGCATGACCCGGTCTGAACGGAGCCGGCCGAGGATCTCGACGGGCAGCCCAGCCGACAGGTGGGCGATGCGCGGGGCGTCGTATCCCGCGTCCAGCACGACCAGCATCTCCGGGTCACCCGGCCGCCATAGGCGGGCGGGTGACCCGGAGGCTCGACGACCTCGCGGATCTGCACCGTGGTTGCCCGCCGTCGCGTCGGCGTTGTCTGGGCCCTCCGTCGCGACGGACGGTGCTACGAAACCACGCCGCCGTCGCTCTCGTGGTTTGACAGACGCCATGTGGAATCAGTCAGCCGTCTGCGGCAAGGCGGTCGAGCCATTCGCTGAGGAGGTGTTGTTCCGCGTTGCTGAGCGCTGTCTGGCCGGGCAGGAGGGCCTGCACGGTGCGGACGGCGTCGGCGAGGCCCGCGTCTTGCACCACGGGTCTTTCGTGGGTGACGGCGGCGACCATGGATTCGCGCAGTGTGGTGAGCAGGGCCGGGTCGCGTTGGTCCTCGGGCAGCGACAGCCAGGTGAGTACGGCGCCGCGCGCTGTCGCGTGGATGAGGGCCGCCGCGAGCTTCTCGTCGACGCGGAGCCAGCCGCCGGCGGCGAGGCGGCGGATGCGCCCCAGCAGTATCTGCATGCCGGCCTGGAAGGAAGTCGATGTCGTGCCGCGGCGGGGGTCGTTGTACATCAGCGCGTACAGCTCGGGGTTGGCGAGCCCGAACTCGACGGCGAGGTCCCAGCCCGCACGCAGATCTTCTACCGGGTCCTGAGGGCGGAGGTCCCTGTGCTTTGCCGCGAGGAAGCTGGCGTAGCCGTGCTCCGCCACTGCCTCGAGGAGCCCGTCCTTGTCGCCGAACAAGCGATAGATCGCAGGGGGCTGCGTCCCGGCGGCCGACGCGACAGCCCGGGTGGTCACCGCGTCGCGACCCTCACGTGCGAGCAGGTCCGCCGCTGCCTCAATCACCCGCTGCCGGGTGACCTCACGGACGTCGGCTGCAGTCTCCGACGCGGTGACGGGAATGGCCTCGTTCTTTGCTCCCTCAGGCATGAATCAATGATAGCGCCCACTTGCTTCCATCGTTGCTTCCGGTGTTATCGTGGTGCGCGTATCAATGGAAACAGCGAGAGACGAGGAGCGCACCATGCCTGAGAAGCTGCGCACCGTAGGCCTCGAGGAGCACGTGGCGCTGCCGGTCCTGCTCGATGCCTGGACACGGGCAGGCGTGCCGCAGATCCCGCAACTCGGCTACGGCGACGAGCCGATAGCGCAGCGGCTGCGCGACGTCGGCGACCGCCGCCTGGCCGACATGGACGATCAAGGCGTCGACGTCGCCGTGCTGTCGCTGGCCACACCCGGTGTGCAGAATCTGACTGCGGCGGAGGCCGTGAGCGTGGCGCGCGAGGCGAATGACGCACTCGCCGAAGTCGTCGACGCCCACCCCGACCGATTCCAGGCGCTCGCCGCCGTCCCGACGCCGGCACCCGAAGCCGCCACCGCGGAGTTGGAGCGCGCGGTCACCCGACTCGGCTTCCGCGGCGCGATGCTGTACGGGCGCACCGGTGACAAGCCGGCCGACGCGCCGGAGTTCGACGACCTCTACGCCACCGCCGAACGGCTGCGGGTACCGCTGCACTTCCACCCGCAGACCCCTGTGGACGCGGTCCAAGAGGCGTATTACTCGAATCTCCCCCACGGAGTCGGCCGAGTGCTCGCGACCGCCGGCCTGGGCTGGTACTACGACCTGGGCGTGCAGTACCTGAGGATGATCTTCTCCGGGGTGTTCGACCGCCACCCCGGACTGCAGGTGATCGCGGGGCACTGGGGCGAGGTCGTCCTGTTCTACCTCGACCACATCGGTGTCCTGCAGGACATGGCGAAGCTGGAGCGGCCTCTGGCCGACTACTTCCGCCAGAACTTCTGGATCGCGGGCAGCGGCACGGTCAGTGAGCGCTACCTGCGGTGGACAGCTGAGGTCGTCGGAACCGAGCGGATGCTGTACTCCACCGACTACCCCTACACCTTCGGAACGCGGCCCGGCGGCTTCCCCTTCCTCGACACCAGCCGCTCAGTCGCCCGGTCGTTCTTGGAGCAAGCACCGTTCACCGAGGAGGAAAAGGCCGCCATCGGGTCCGGCAACTGGGAGCGGCTGACCGGGCACACCGCCACCGCGCACGGCGGCAGCCGATCCGCAGACGACCACAGCGACAGCACCTCGGGCGGTCAGCGATAACACAGGTGTCCGGCCCGAAGCCGGCCAGCGGGCGGAAGGCCCGCTCCAGCACGGGCTCGCGGCGGGCGGGGCGGTGCCCGGGGCCCTGGAGGGCTCTTGGGGTGCCTCGGCTGTCGTAGTGATCGTCCCCGCCCGCTGTCACGCGGATCCCACCGGACGGTCATCTTGCGGCCGGCCCCTGTCTCCCCGGGACCGGCACTCGACGAACAACCGGATGACGTTGTGAACCCCTTCCCACGCGGGCCGCGTTCAGCGGCCCGCCCGTTCATGAACCCGCAAGCCGGTGGCCTGTCCCCGGCCCGGCGGTGACCTCTGTCAGACAGAATCCCGGAGGAACAGTGGCGACAACCCCTTGTCGTGTGCCGTCCGCCCGATGCAGACCCCTGGGCGTGGCAATCGTCTTGGCCGTCCTGGCGGTGTCCGTGTGCCTGGGCATCGTCCGACCCGCTGAGGCGGTGGCGTCCACCGCCTCGCATCGGCAAGCCGTCGCCCGCTGGTGGGCGCCGGTGCACTTCCAGGACGTCGGCACCAGCGGTGAGACCTCGGAGGGCGGCACGTCCGACTATCTCACCGCCTACGACTTCGACGGCGACCTCAACGGCCGCAACAACTGGGAGAACATCACCCAGTCCCGGCTGGCGACGAACGTCTACTACTCGGTGGTCGAGACCGAGGGCTACTGGTTGTCGGCGTACACGTGAAGCTGCCCAGCTTAGTACGTGGCCACGTGCACAGCATGGCGCGCTTTGCAGTGTCGGATGGTGTGAGTTTTGCTGGATGTGTGAGCTGACCAACGTGCACTATTGCCCGACGCGGCACAGCGGAGGTGGCCCATCTACAGAGAGTGGTGATCGCATGCTGGTCGAGACGTTGACAGCCGTGGCACTGTCTGGTGGTACCGCAGTGGTCCAGGCTGCAGGGACCGATGCGTGGAACGGCCTGCGCAGACGGGTGGGGGACCTCTTCGCGCGCGGCGACGCCACGAGGGCGGATGCTGAGCTTGAGCACCTTGACCGCACTGCCCAGGCACTGAGCAGCGCGAAGGACATCGGCACCGAACGTCTGCGACAGGAAGGCGTGTGGCAGGGGCGGTTCGAAGCTCTGCTGGAGAGCTTCGACGCCCCCGGGCAGGAACGGGCGGCTGAGCAACTGCGGGAGATGCTGTCGTTCGTCGCCGCTTCAACTGGTGATGTAGCCATCGGAACAGGGAAGGCCGCCGCCCGCGGGGGTGGCAGCGCGGTCACCGGTGTCAAACGCACGGGCGGTAGCCAGACCGGCTCCGCGACGGCGGTGAACACAGGGGAGGCTGAAGCCGAGGGGACTGGCTCCGGCGCCGTTAGCGGCATCGTCAACGAATGACCACGCCCGGCACCACCGCATTATGAAGGAGCCGACATGGTCCGATGGCCGAGGGGCAGACGCGACTCCGGCGTGGCCGCCGCCGCTCCTGCAGAGGCGGCGGAAGGCAGCGACCACGGAGCACAGTGGGCTCCCCGCAACGAGCGGTCGGCTGCAGAGCCCGGAACCCGAGGTACTGGGCAGGTTGTGATCCAGAGTGGGCACGCGACTGCCACCCACGGCGGGATCGCCGTCACCGGAATCTTCAGCCCCACCGTGCACCTTCCGCCCGAGGCAATGCGACCTCCCGCCGAGGTGGACGCCCCCGCGGGCCTGGACAACCTGCCGTACCGGCCAGGGCGCTTCGTAGGCCGCTTCCGCGACCTCGACCGCCTCGACGCCGCCCTGAACACCCCAGGTACGGCACTGGTGCAGGTGGTGCACGGGCTGGGCGGAGTTGGCAAGAGCACCCTGGCCGCCCACTGGGCCGCCACCCGCCCCCACGGCTGTACACCGGTGCGCTGGATCACCGCCGACAGTCCCGCTGGCGTCCAGCAGGGCCTGGCCAGCCTTGCTACCGCCCTGCAGCCCGCCCTGGCCATGGCCCTGCCAGCTGAGGAACTCGCCGAGCGGGGGTTGCAATGGCTGGCCAGCCACACCGGCTGGCTGCTCATCCTCGACAACGTCAACGATCCCGCCGACATCGCCGCCCTGATCGCCCGCGCCCCCTGCGGCCGGTTCCTGATCACCAGCCGGCTCGCCACCGCCTGGAGCGACGTCACCACACGGGTACGCCTCGACGTTATGGACGAGACCGAATCCCTCGCCCTGCTCACCCGCACCACCGCAGCCAGCCCCCGCGACCTGGACGGGGCCGCTGAACTGTGTGCCGAACTGGGCCACCTGCCCCTAGCGATCGAACAGGCAGCCGCTTACCTAGCCCAGAATCCACTGGCCACCCACCGCGACTACCTCCACCTACTCGCCCAGCGCCCAGCAGCGATGTACGTCCAGGGCGGGGCCACCACGCCAGCCGAGCGCACCATCGCCCAGATCTGGGATATAACCCTGGACCAGATCGCCATCCGCCAGCCCGCAGCCGCCGACCTCCTGCGCAGCATGGCCTGGTACGCCCCCGAGAACATCCCCACCGCCCTAGCGGACAGCTTCGCTGATCCGCCCGCACTTAACCAGGCAATCGGCCTGCTCACGGCCTATAACATGATCACCGCCGACACCGGCGCCGGCACCCTGGCCATCCACCGTCTCGTCCAAGCTGTCGCCCGCACCCCTGACCCCGACCACCCTCACCGCACGCGCAACCGCATCGACCACGCCCGCGAACAGGCCATCAGCAACCTGTACAACGCCCTACCGCCCCTCGCCGCGGATGACCCCACCACCTGGCCTGCCTGGCGAACCCTGCTGCCCCACATCGACGCCCTCGCCGACCACACTGCCCCAACCACCGACACCAGCATCATTGCCTCCCTCCTCAACGCCGCCGGAATATTCCTGACCGAGCAGGGCTTGCCGTTCCGCGGGATTGTGCACCTCCAACGTGCCCTTACCGCCTACGAGCGGGTGCTGGGCGAAGATCACCCCGACACCCTGACCTCCCGCAACAACCTCGCCGGCGCCTACCAGGAGGCGGGGGACGTGGCCCGTGCCATCCCCCTGTACGAGCAGACCCTCGCAGATCGGTTGCGGGTGCTGGGGGAAGACCACCCCAACACCCTGACCTCCCGCCACAACCTCGCCTTCGCCTACCGGAAGGCGGGGGACCTCGCCCGTGCCATCCCCCTGTACGAGCAGACCCTTAGCGACCAGTTGCGGGTGCTGGGGGAAGACCACCCCAACACCCTGATCTCCAGCAGCAACCTCGCCTGCGCTTACCGGGAGGCGGGGGACCTCGCCCATGCCATCCCCCTGCACGAGCAGACCCTTAGCGACCAGTTGCGGGTGCTGGGGGAAGACCACCCCGACACCCTGACCTCCCGCCACAGCCTCGCCTTCGCCTACCTGGAGGCGGGGGACGTGGCCCGTGCCATCCCCCTGTGCGAGCAGACTCTGGCAGATCGGTTGCGGGTGCTCGGCGAGGACCACCCCGACACCCTGACCTCCAGCAGCAACCTCGCCTGCGCCTACCAGGAGGCGGGGGACGTGGCCCGTGCCATCCCCCTGCACGAACAGAGCCTCAGCGACCGGTTGCGGGTGCTGGGGGAAGACCACCCCGACACCCTGACCTCCCGCAACAACCTCGCCTGCGCTTACCGGGAGGCGGGGGACCTCGCCCGTGCCATCCCCCTGCACGAACAGACCCTCAGCGACCAGTTGCGGGTGCTGGGCGAGGACCAACCCGACATCCTGTACTCCCGCCACAACCTCGCCCTCGCCTACCAAGCGATAGGGGACCTCGCCCGTGCCATCCCCCTGCACGAACAGACCCTCACAGGCTGCGAGCAGATGCTGGGCAACGATCACCCCCGCACCGTGGATTCCCGCAACTGCCTCGCCGATGCCTACCTGGAGGCGGGGGACGTGGCCCGTGCCATCCCCCTGTACGAGCAGACCCTCGCAGACTGCGAGCAGGTGCTGGGCAACGAACACCCACTCACTAGAACCGCACGAGAGGACCTCACTCACGCCAACGCCATTCGCCGCGACGGGGACACCGAGCCGACTTGACCCACTCAGGGCCGCCACCAACGGTGAACCCCCAAGGCCCGCCCTGAGGCATTTTCGAACCTCATCGGCCTGAGCACGTAAACCTGTACCGGCCTGTGCACATTCGATCGTACGCCGACAGCCGACGGTACCTGGGATCGACTGCTGGCCCACGTCCAGCAGCACTCGGATGCCGTCGGCGCCGTCGACTGGACCATCGTGTGTGTTGATTCCACCACCGTGCGGGCTCACCAGCACGCGGCCGGAGCGCGAAAAGGGGGCTCTGGCCGGGTGAGGCGATCGGCCGGTCCCGCGGCGGGCTGACCACGAAGATCCACTTCGCCTGCGACGGTGAGGGCAGGCCCCTCGCCTTCACCTCCGGCGGGGTGAGAGCCGGTGCCGGCTGGACCGGGCGGCCTACCGGCGCCGCAACGTCGTCGAGCGCTGCTTAAACCGGCTCAAGCACAACAAAGCCCTTGCCACCTTACGACAAACGCGCACGTCACTTTCAAGCCCTGGTGACCATCGCCTGCCTACGACTCTGGCTGCCCTGACTTTGCGGACACGACCTACCCCCTTCCTCAGAGCTCTTGCGGAGTTCGGCCAGCCGCGTGCCGCAGTCATCGATCTGTCGAGTCGCCGCCAGGATGGGCGTCTGCTGGGGCTAACGGTGGTGGAGCGGGAGTGGAAGTCCTCGTTCGGGTCGGGGGCCGTCAGCAGCCCGGTGCGCAGGTCGACGACGCCCTGAGGAGTGCACAGATGGTAAGGGTCGGCGTCCAGGCGGTCGGCGTTGGGGACCATGCCGGGCGTGCCCCGACGGCATGCGCCTGCCAATGAACCAGGCCGGCTGCGGTGCGGACGCTGTGCGGGCGGGATCCGCGGCTTCGTGCAGGAGCATGTCGGCGCCGGGGACGGTTGTTGATCATGGATGAGGGGCGGCCTTCATCAAGAGGGGCGTCCGGGCGTTCCTGGCGCTTCCGCTGGAAGGGTGCTGAAGGCCGTAGTCGTATCTGCCGCCTGCTGGATTGAGGATCCGGCCCGCCAGGCGGATGCCCAGATTGGCGACGAACGCCGCTGCCCTGGCCAAGCGGCTGCCCAATCGCTCGACGAAGCACAGGAGCGCACCGGGTCAGTCGTCCAGTACTGACCATTCGTTGACGAAGAAGTACTGCCGGTCGACTTCGCCCTGGGCCTCCACACGGTGGCCCGCCAAATGGCTCAGGCTGCTTGCCTGGAAGGGGTTCTCACCAGAGAGGCGCACCACGTACTCATGCTCACCGCTGTGCAGGACGAGGGCATCCCGCTCACTCTTGGAGCCCACGTCAATGCGCTCAATAGAGAGCAAACCGTGTAGTCGTGTTGATGTTGTCATCGAGCCTCGTACTCTTCTACGGACACAATGCGGTCATCTTGTTCGCGGACGATCACGATGATATCAGTGCGCACAGGGGCGTCGGAGGAGCGTACGGCGTGCAGAAGGTGCTGACGCGGCGGTCGCCCGAGGCCCTTTGGTACAGCAGCCTCGCTCCTCCAGGTCGCGGCGAATGAGGAAATGGAGGCCGACGGTGGCAACCCGTGCCGTGCAGTGATCGAGTGCAGTTGTTCTTCGAGTGCGGCACTTCGGTAGCTGGAGGGAACCGGCTGTGGCACCGAGATGCCCTGTTGCAGCACGTGGGCGGTGCGCTTGGCTTCATGACGGCGCTCGGCCATGGCTGCGTGCGCGTCAGTCTCCTCGGTGGCGAGTTTCGGTAGGCCCACCGGCCTGACGGAAGGATCACCGAGAAGGATGAATTGAGAGAGGGTCTTGAGGTCCACCGGATCAAGGTGGGTCTTCCCTTTCACATAATCCAGCCTCGCTTTGAGTGTGGCGTAGCCACTGGATTGACCCTGGAGGGTTTCCCGGATGACATACCGACTGATCAGGTCGGCCTTATCGCAGTGGTCCGCCGGGCCGTACGCGATGTTCGTGCTCCCGAAGAATAGGACCGCGCCGTTGTCGAGGTAGGTGTTGCAGATGGGCATCCCGGTGGGGATACTCGGCTGGTACAGCTCTGCCCCGTAGCAGCACTCCGCCGCCAGGATTGTCCCGCTGGTAAGCGGCTGATTGACATCGTTGGCTTTGAGGGCCACAGGGAATCCGCCGTTACCCTCCCCATACCAATTTGGATCCCTGCTGGCTCCGTGGCAGTTTACGAAGTGGCTCCTGGCGGCCAAGGATTTCGCTAGCCAAGGTGAACCATCGGGCGGAATCAGGTGCAACGCATTGGCATTACCGAA
This sequence comes from Streptomyces sp. NPDC001920, assembly GCF_053594495.1. Classification (NCBI taxonomy): domain Bacteria; kingdom Bacillati; phylum Actinomycetota; class Actinomycetes; order Kitasatosporales; family Streptomycetaceae; genus Streptomyces; species Streptomyces sp. NPDC001920. Next base: position 2,359 of record NZ_JBSFEP010000038.1, on the reverse strand, counting down.
AATGTCCGTCAAGTTCACTTCCGTCGACTTACGCCAGACTGCGGCAGAGAGACCGAAGTAGGATTGGTATGCTTCGCGTTGCACGGATGTAGCGGCTGCGGAGTACTTGATGAGATGCACTAGATATGACGGGTCATGACTTCCCGTGACATCGGGGAGCCGGCCGACGACTCGACTGGGATTCGTGAACTTGCTCGGTTCCTGGCCAGCAGCATCGTAGGTGACCTCGCACGCGTACGGTAGATCACTGGGCACCGAAGGGTCGTCGTCAGAGGCAAGGTTCGTCAAATGCTGGTGCGGGATGACGTCGTGACTCCCTAGGAGCATCAGGTAGTCGGGCTCGGCCGAGCGGAACACTGCGTCGATGGCGTCCTTGTTCTGCTTCTCGTCCTTTTCGTCAGTAACCACCGGGGCGTCATATTGGGCCATTTGTACCCGGTTACTCAGATCCACCACCGTGGTAGTGATGCCGCGATCCTGGTCGGACTTAACCAGGCGCGTGAGCGCCTCCTGCACTGATGTGAGGTCGGCTTCTCCGTACCCCTTGTTCTGCATGGCGGAATAGTTGGCGATGATGAGCTTAGTCGCGCTCATAGTGCAAGCACCTTTCTGGGTTTGAACAGTGGAAATTCGGACGCTGGATAAGTCGCGTGGATGCGAGAGGGGTGCCGCGTTTGTGCGGGCGCATCAGTAATTGATGTTCTCGTCGAGCGGTGGGTAATGTGACCTGCACTCGCCTGGCTCTGTAGGGCGGCCCAGAATTTGAAATGAGGGCATCGCCGGACGTATAGATACACGTCTGCCAAGGTTCATTCGGTCCGCGGGCTCAGGGGTCGAAGACGATGTCCTCGATGTCGTGGGTCCAGCGGACGTTGCTGTCGTTGACCTCGATGATGAGGTCGCGGCCGGTGCTGGTGTGCCCGGTGGAAAGGCGGGGTCTCCGTCGTTCAGCAGCACGTACTCGCCGAGCCGCCGGTTGAACTTGGGCAGGATGACGTCCTTGCTGACCTCCGTAGGGCCCACGACTACCGTGGGTTTCTGAGTCTTGTCGAGCGGCCACAGACCCTCGCCGTCGGCCTGGGCCTTGTGCGCGGTCGCGGTCATGTCGTTGCGCAGGTCGGCGAAGAGGGACCGGTAGAAGGTCGGGTAGACGATGCCCTTGGCGAGCAGCTTGTGGTTGACGGCCTCGTGCAGCATGGCCGGCGTGAAGAAGACGTTGCCATCGGCATCGGCGTCGGGTCCTGCTGCGGGCCCGGTGAAGGCGATGCAGCGGCCGAGCGGGTCACCGCCGCGGGTCGGGACGTATCCGCGGACGGCGGCGGGGTTGGTGGGGGCCTTGACCTTCCCGCTCGGACTGCGCTGTGCGGGGTCGAACCCAAGGGGGCGCAGCAGTTCGGCGGCCGCCCTTCGGCCTGCGCCTTGGGCTGGTGCAGCACGCCCCCGCCGACGAAGGGGGGATCGAAGTGCGTCTCCAGGGCGTCGATGCCCTCCAGGCGCAGATTGGCTCCACCGGGGCCGCGGATCTGAATGGGAACTGGGCCGGGGATCGTGTCCCACACGGCCGGGTCGTCCGGGGAACCGGACTGTGTCCCCGTCGGGGCTCGTCCCCACCATCCGGAATTCGCCTTGGATGCGGGCGTACGGCATGAGCGGGCCTCCTCACGGACGCCTGGTGGCGGCCAGAAATGCGCGGACGGACGCCGCACGGCCACTCCTCACTATGCGTCCGCGGCCCCCGGGGGTCCTGTTGGCGGTTCAACGTCTGCGAAGGGAGACGTTGAACCGCCACCGGGCGCTCACGGGGTTCTCACCGCCCGCAGCACACCGCGGCCAGCAGGCCGTCCAGGATGTAGAGCTCCCAGAGCGGCCAGTTGCCGCTGTGGTTGAGCACGATGGCGCCGCGACGGCGTACGGGGCCCTCTGTACGCCCCGTACGTCACCGATGGCCAGGATCTGGGCCGGTATCGATGCAGGAAAGACCCACCACCACTGCGTCGCGATCGACGAGAGCGGCCGCAGGCTGCTGTCGCGACGGGTCGCCAACGACGAACCTGAACTCCTCGAACTCCTCGCTGATGTCCTGGCCCTGAGTAACGAGGTGACCTGGGGGATCGACCTGGCTGACGGCGCCGCCGCCCTGGCCATCACGCTCCTGGTCAACCACGACCAGCCGGTGCACTACATCTCCGGCCGGGCCATCCACCGCGCCTCCGAGAGCTACCGCGGCGAGGGCAAGACCGATGCCAAGGACGCCGCCGTCATCTCCGACCAGGCCCGGATCCGCCGTGACCTGCACCCCTTACATCCCGGCGACGAGAGTGTCACCGACCTCAAGATCCTCACCGGCCGGCGCGCGGAT
>NZ_JBSFEP010000037.1:0-45465 GCF_053594495.1 Streptomyces sp. NPDC001920 | reverse complement strand
GCCGAAGGAAAGCGCCACATCCAGGCCGTCCTGGCACTGGCCCGCCGCCGGGTCAACGTCCTCTGGGCCCTCCTCCGCGACGGACGGACCTACAAACCCGTCCCACCCACCGCTCATACTGCTTGACAGACCGCATTAGGAATCACTAACAAGAATTGCGAGAGCGTCGTGCTTCGGTTACCTCGTTAGATCGTCAACTAGACACCCGATGAGGATCGTCTCGAGCCAGTCGCAGGCCAGTACAGTGAGGCGCATCCACTTAAGCCATTTTGCGGGAAAGGGTGGACGTTCCACCTTCGCAAGTACGGTCCAGATTTTATGCAGCACCACGTACAAAGCAGCTACGTAGGCGGGGTAAAGATTAGAACATCAAGCAGAAGGTGAAAGTCAATCCACTTGATGACGAGTCCTCTGAACTCACCCTCCTCGGCGGCGGCTTTCCATACGCTGGTCGCGTTGATCGGGTCTTCCTTCTCCCGAAACAGAAAACCAGGCCACCGTTGAGCGCATCGGCTCCTATGCCTGCTGATTTTCTATCTGCAGCGACCTCAGCAGCTTGGAGGATTCGTTCATCACCAAGGCGGCGGCGATGGCGAGAGGTGGCACCGTCCACCACCCCACCCGCTTCCTGTCCCGCCATGTCGCAGACCAGGCACGCGTCGCAAGGCCCCAGAGCCACGGAGGGGCGGGGCTTGCAGCGCCGGTTGCCCTCGTGGGTGACGATGAGCATGGTGATCCACTGCCCGAGCGTATGCGGCAGGTCGAGTTCGGCAGGACAGATGACCAACGAGGCTTCTGAGCAGCATGGTTGAGATGTCAGACATCTCGATCGTCTGGGCGGGGGCCTCGCTCGTTGCTCTTGGCGGGCGTCACCTGATCGAGGTCCGGCTCGAGATGCTTAAGTGCTCCATCGGCTTGAGTGCTTGGTATGGGTGCTGAAGTACTTCGTTTTCGTGGTTGCGGTGAGCACTGTCAGGGGGGTGTGGCGCCCCGTCTCGTGTGCTTCCGCAGGGGTCGCGTCCCGCGTCGTAGAGCGGGTTCAGTGGTAGGGGTGCTGCCCCGGCCGCGCAGGCCGGTTCATGCGAGGTCGAAGGCACGACGGGCGTGTTCCACCTCGGGCATGTGTGTCGCGACCCACTCCAGGAGCACCTCGACCGGCTGCCGCATGGTCTTGCCCAGGGGTGTGATCCGGTACTCGACGGCGACGGGGCGGGAACTGAGAAGCACGCGCTCCACGATGCCGTTGCGTTCGAGCCGACGCAGCGTCGCGGTGAGCGACTTCTGGGTCACCGCGGGGATCGCACGGCGCAAATCGTTGAAACGGCAGGGGTGTTCGCAGAGTTCGTTGAGGACGCTCAGCGACCACTTGTCGAGCACTTGGTCGAGGAACTCCCGGTGGGGGTGCTCGATCCTGAGCTCGCCGTCGTGACTGTGCGGAGTAGCCGGCACGATACCTGGTCTCCTTGAAGTGTCCTTCGTCTACCAGGTAGCAAAGGTATACCGAGTTTGGTCGAAGTGAGGAGACCTCCATGTCCGTGCGTCGTTTCACACCCGAAGGCATGATGCAGCCCACCCCGTACGAGCATGTGGCCGTGGGCACTGGAAGGCGTCACGTGCATGTCAGCGGCCAGGTCGCCCGGTCGGCGGACGGATCTCCCCTCGCCCCGGGAGACCTCGCCGGACAGGTCGCCCACGCGCTGCGGAACACCGGGAAGGGCCTCGCAGGGGCGGGCGCGTCGTTCGACGACGTCCTGAGGCTCACGTTCTACGTCACGGACTGGGCGCCCGAGAAGATCGACGCGTTCATGGAAGGGGTCGGGCAGGTGGCGGAGGAGATCGGGTTGACAGTGCCGCTTCCGCCTTCCTCGCTGATCGGGGTCGACTATCTATTCGAGCCTGACGTCCTGGTCGAGGTGGAGGCGACAGCGATCCTCGATTGAATCGGCCCTCGGCGCCGACGCTGTTCACCTTCTCCGTGCAACCCGCCTCGGCGCCGCCTCGTCTCTCGGTCCGGTCTCACGGCATCGCAACTGGCGGCCGGTGACATCTCTTGAGTTCTATGGGTGAGCTTTTCAGCGTGGTCACTGATCGGGTGACGGGATCGGTCCCCACAACGCACAACGCACAACGCAATAGGCCCAAGGTCCCTGTGCCGTTGGAAGATTGGTTCTGCGTCTCAACCCACCGGCGCGGGGGAGGAGCGGGGCAAGAATCCCTCGATCGTCTTGCTGTACCGCGCGCTCGTCGCAGCCGACCAGGACGAGGCACCGGCCGGGACGGAGATCATCGCCCCCCGCCGGCCGTCGCGGGTGGACCTCACAGGGCCCGGCAGCGGCACCTACCCCGGGCTGTTGGACCGCCTCCAACGACAGGTCACGGGCATCGTCACCGACGAGGTGCTGCACACGCCCGTCGAACAGACCGAGGGCGAGACGAACGGGGTCGTGGCTGCGCTGCTGGTGGCGCCCGTGTACTGGTTCACCAGGCGTACGCCCCCGGCGTCGCCGATCGCCAGCGTGCTGACCGGGCTGGGACTGAAGGCGACCGAGGACATACTGCCGGTGAGCCCAGTGGCCTTGATGCGCGTCGTGCGCGTCGCCACGTCCCACAGCCGTACGGTCCTGTCCTCGCCGCCGGTTGCCAGGACACCGTTTCGATTGAACGCCAGCGTGGTCACTGCGCCGCTGTGTCCCTTGAGGACGCCTCGGACCTTTCCCGAGGCCCGGTCCCACACACGTACCGTCCCGTCCGCGCTCGCGGAGGCGAGCGTGCGGCCGTCCGGAATGAAGGCGACAGCTTTCACCTCGCTCGTGTGTCCGTACAGGCGCCGGTGCTTCGGCAGGGCCGCCGCGGCCCGCAGGCTCTCGACAGCCTCCCGGGTGTGGTCGGTGCGGTACGCCTGCACGGCAAGCAGCGAGGCCAGGTTCGGGATTGCTTGGGATGAGCTCGTCGGAATGGGCGGCGAGCGCCCGGGACCGTGCGGCCTGGCGCTCGGCGACGACGGTCCGCCACTGCCAGATCGCACCGCCCACCGCTACCAAAGCCAGCACCAGCAGCCCCGCCAGGACCGCGCCACCACCCGGCGGGTGCGGCGGATGGTGGCGCGTTGTCTCGCTCGGCTCGCCTCCAGGTAGGTGCCGATCTCCGTCGGCAGTCGCCGTCGGCTGGACCACTCCAGGCCCTCGGCCAGCGCCGTGCCGCCGAGGAGGTCACCGGGGTCCTTCTGGGAGGTCAATGCCCGCCGCCCGATGAGCTGTTGCTCCTTGGTCAGCTCGTCGAGGGCGCTGTCGCACCACGTGGTCACACTGCCGCTGACCCCTCCGACGCGCCGGTACGCCTCGTGCGTGAGGAAACCGTCCTGCCGCCGCAGCCACAGCTGGCTGAGGGTCATCTCGAGCAGGGGCAGCACGGTGACCGGCGCATGGTGGGTGACGGCCGCCTCGGGCGTGATGTCGAGGACGTCGCCGATGATGCGCTCGAGCAGGCCGGGTTGGAAGCGCAGTCCCACGTCCCGCGCGGGCAGCACGATGATTCGTACAGGGCCTGTTGGCCCAGCGGGCCCGGCACGTTGAGCAGCCCTGACACCGCCGTCCCCAGCAACTTCGGGGTGAGCGCGGCCAGTTGCGGTTAGAAGTCGTCCCGCATGATGAGGATCACGGTGACCTTCGTGTACGCGTCCGTGGCCGTCGTCACCTCGTCCACGACGGACAGCAGCTCCCGCAGCCGGCCGTTGCCAGCCTGTACCAGCAGCTCCTCGAACTGGTCGATGACCAGCAGGACGCGCTGGTACCCGGGATCCGTCGCGAGCCGTCGGTTGACCGCCGCGACTATCCCCTCGTCGCGTACGCCGGGCAGCCCGGCCCGTTCGATCTCGGCGAGCATGTTCTGCCGCGGCCGGGCGAGTACCGGCAACCACCTGTCGCTGCCGGGCAGTGCACCGTCGGCGAGCGCACGCAGCACACCGGCCTGAATCAGCGACGTCTTGCCCGACCCGGACGGCCGAGAAGCAGGGTCAGCCGCCGCTGCTGGGCCAGGTTGGCCAGCACCTGCCGCACCGCGTCCTGCCGTCCCTCGAACCACCGGGCGTGCTCGTCGGTGAACGGCTCCCAGCCCTCGACAGGGGCACACCTCCCGCGTGGCCAGGTCCGGCAGGACCTCCCTCAGCACCTCCGCCGGAGTGACGTAGGCGATGCCCTGCCCCCGCTGGTATGCGTCGGGCCCGGTGATCTCAGTCAGCATGCCGATGACCAGTCCGGTCACCTCGTCCCACACGGGACCGCCGCTGAACCCGGTGGTGAGGTCGTTGGCAGAGGTCAGCTGAAGGTGCGGGCGCCGGCCGTCGGCGCCGGGCAGCAGGTCGCCGCCGACCGCGAAACCGAAGTGCCCCTCGGGCGGGGCCTGTGCGGGGAACCTGGACGAGCGCACCTGGTGGCCCCGGCAGCCCTCCGCACGGTGACCTTCAGGTGGCAGCTGGCCTGGCTCTTGGTGATCACGGCTCCTGCCTCGAAGGCGAGATCGACCCCGAACTCCAGGGTGATCTGGTCGGGGCGCGCCTTGCGCAGCTGGTCGAGCGTGGCCTGCGCGGCCCGGGTGACCGGCTCCAGGGCGCCCTGCAGAGTCTCCGGCACGTCGTGGAGGTGTGGCCGAGGCGCCCGGCCTTCACGGGGCCATCGAGTGTGGATGGCGCCTCGACCAGGATCGAGCCGCCGCCGTCCAGCGGAATCCGCGTCAGAGCTGCCACGGTGCCTCCTTCACCGGCGGTCCCGCCCGACTGTCGCGGGCGTGCCAAGGGCTCACTCAGGGCTTGCAGCCATCCTCACCGCCCCCGTCCACCCCGCACCCGTCTGGTCCGTGCGCGTGACTGAGGAAGAGCTCGACGCCAGAGGCCAAAAGACAAGCTCTGCTTGTTCCGGGTGCGTCGGGCGTCCCGGCGGTAGGCAGGGGAGGCGGTGCGGTGTCGGTGTGCCAGTTCCTCAATGCCCCGTTCTTCACCTGACGCAGGGTTCACCAGCTGGGTAGGACCACAGCCCCGCCCCGACCCCGATCACCTTCCGTCGCTCCGACGCGATCCCCCTCACACCTGACTTCGGGGGCACCCTGTCCGGCTGGAGCACCATCAGCCATTGATCACAGCCAAGGCCGGCAGACAGGGGGCTCATGGAACGCGATGCGCCCGAGGCGTCACGCGAAGAATTCATGTCAAGATCGTAATTCGTTGGAAAGTCATGTTGTCGGATGGATTATTGCAGACTTGCAATGGCCGATCATGGAAAATTACGAAGAGTGGTTGACCCTGACGCTGTGTGCATGTTATTTATAGTGTCGGTCGATAGGCCAATCCTCTCGGGGGAGGGGTACGGGGCAGGGAAATTCTTCTTCTGCATGTCGCTTGCACCCACGTCTGCGCGTCGCTGAGTGCGCGCCGTCTGTGCTGCCGTTTCACGTATTCGCGTGCGGTGTTTGCGGTGTTTCAATGCCGCGATATTTCAGTGCATTGCCTGGGGGCGTCGATCCATGCCTCCATGCATAGACACAAAGGGCAGTCTCCAAGGGAATGGAGGGGGTATGGCGACGTCTGTCTCGTATCCCGGCGTTTATATCGAGGAGCTACCGAGCGCGGTCCGCACGATCACCGCGGTGACCACGTCGGTGACGGCGTTCGTGGGGGCGACCCGGCGTGGGCCGATCGACGAGGCGGTGACGATCACCAGCTTCGCCGACTTCGAGCGGCAGTACGGCGGCCTGGACGCGAAGAGCCTGCTGAGTTACGCGGTGCAGCAGTTCTTCCTGGCCGGCGGCTCGGTCGCGGTCATCGTCCGAGTCGCCAAGGGCGCCCAGCCGGCGTCGAAGGACATCGCGGCGGGTGGCGAGCCGAAGGCGCTGACGGTGACCTCGCGGGACGCCAGCGAATGGGGCAACGGGCTGCGGGTCGCGATCGACCCGGGCGCGAGCGACGAGACGTTCGGCCTGCGTGTGCTGGACGCCTCCGGAGCGGTGCTGGAGCGGTACCGCAACCTGTCGATGAGCTCCGACGCGCCGCGCTTCGTCGAGGCGGTCGTCAACGAGTCGTCATACATCGACGTCAAGGCGACCGGTGACGCGGTGCCGGACTTCTCCGGCACGGTCTCGGCGCCGGTCGACACGCTGCCGGATCTGGCGGGCAAGAAGCTCACCGCGACCGTCGAGGGCGTCGAACCCGTCGAGATCACGCTCTACACCGCTCAGGACAGCAAACCCGCGTCGCTGACCGCGCTCGGACTGCTGCTGGAGCGCAGGCTGCGAGCGGCGTCGTCCCACAAGGCCTTCACCAGGGCGGACGTCGATGTGGCCGGCAAGCGACTGCAGGTTCTGGCTGGGACGGCGGGCGCCACGATGACACTCACCGGCGAGGTGGCGAACGCGCTCGGCCTGACCACGGCGCACGCGACCGCGTACGCGTTGGAGGGCGGCGACGACGGCGACCCGCCGACGGACGCCGAGTTCCGCGGCAGCGAGGCCGACAAGACCGGTATGCAGGCGCTGCGGGAGGTGCAGGACGTCAACCTGCTCTGCCTTCCCGACCTGGCCGGGCAGGACTACTCGGGTGACGCGATCAGCGTGATCGCCATCGCTGTGGAGCTCTGCGAGGAAAAGCGGATGCTGCTGATCGTCGACAGCCCGCCGGAGTGGACCAGCATCGAGCAGGCCCGCACAGGTCTGCCGGCGTACGACGCGGTCCGCAGCGACCACGCGGCGCTGTACTTCCCGCACATCACGATGACCGACCCGCTGACCGGACGGCTGCGCACGTTCCCGCCGTCGGGAGCGATCGCCGGGCTGATGGCCAGAACCGACGCCGAGCGCGGGGTGTGGAAGGCGCCGGCGGGCACCGACGTGCGGCTGACCGGCGTGCGCTCGATGGGCGTCAGGATGTCCGATGCCGAGAACGGCCTGCTCAACCCGCTCGGGGTGAACTGCCTGCGGAGCTTTCCGATCGTCGGCCCGGTGATCTGGGGCGCGCGCACCCTCCTCGGCGCGGACGCGCTCACGTCGGAGTGGAAGTACGTCCCGGTCCGGCGGCTGGCGTTCATGCTCGAGGAAAGCCTGTACCGCGGCCTGAAGTGGGTGGTGTTCGAGCCGAACGACGAGCCGCTGTGGGGCCAGATCCGGCTCAACGTCGGCGCCTTCCTGCACACCCTGTTCACCCAGGGCGCTTTCCAGGGCACGTCGTCGCGCGAGGCCTATTTCGTGAAGTGCGACAAGGACACCACCACCCAGGACGACATAAACCGCGGCATTGTCAATGTGATCGTCGGTTTCGCGCCGCTGAAGCCGGCCGAGTTCGTCGTGGTGAAGATCGAACAGATGGCGGGCCGGATCGAGGTGTGAGGGATCAGAAATGGCAGAGTTCACTGTCAACGCTCAGCGGTTCGACCCCTACAAGAACTTCAAGTTCCTCGTGCTGTGGGACGGAAAGACCGTCGCCGGGTGCAGCAAGATCAGCCCGCTGAAAAGGACGACCGAGGTGATCAAACACCGTAACGGTGGCGATCCCAGCTCACCGCGGAAATCCGCCGGCCGGACCGAGTTCGAGGCGATCACGATCGAGCGCGGCGTCACCCACGACCCGGAATTCGACCGCTGGGCGAACAAGGTCTGGATGGTCGGCCAGGGCCTCGGCAGCGAGTCCTCGCTGAAGGACTTCCGCAAGGACATCGTGATCCAGATCCTCAACGAGGCCGGACAGGTGGCCCTCGCGTACAAGGTTTATCGGGCGTTCCCGTCGGAGTACCAGGTGCTCGGCGAGCTGGACGCCAACGCGAACGCGGTCGCCATCCAGCACCTGAAGCTCGAGTGCGAGGGCTGGGAGCGGGACCTGGAGGTCGCCGAGCCGGACGAGCCGTCGTACCAGCTTCCGTAAGGGGTGCGAGGTGGCTTCCCCGACGGAGCTGCTCGCCGCCTGGGAGGTCGGGCTCACGCTGCCCGCTTCCTCGGTCCAGCGGGCGGCACTGCTGCACGCGCTCGCCCGGCCCGGGCGGGCGGCCGACGAGCTGCTCGGTGTCCCGGTCGGCACCCGGGACGCCGAACTGCTCGGCCTGCGCGTCGCGTTGTTCGGCGATGTCCTGTCGGTCCGGATCGGCTGCTCGGTGTGCGGTGCGGACCTGGAATTCGATGTCGACACGACCGGCCTGGCGGTCGCCGCACCCGAGGCCGACCCGGAGCCGCTGACCGACGGCGACTGGACCGTGCGGTTCCGGCCCGCGACGCCCGCCGACCTCCTCGCGGTGCGGGACCTGGCCGCGCAGGAACCACGACGCGAACTCGCGGCCCGGCTGGTGCTCGAGGCGCGGCGCGGTGACCGGACGGTGCGCGTGGACCGGCTGCCGGAGCGCGTCGTACATCGGCTCGCCGAAGCGGTGGCGGCGGCGGACCCGGCGGCCGACATCTGGTTCGCCATGGCATGCCCGGACTGCGGCGCACAGGTGCGGGCGCAGCTCGACATCGCGTCCTACCTGTGGGACGAGCTCGACTCGTGGGCCCGTACGACGCTCGCCGACGTGCACGCGCTGGCCTCGAGCTACGGGTGGACCGAACCCGACGTGCTGGCGCTGTCACCGCTGCGCCGCCGCTACTACCTGGAGCTGGCCGGACATGGCTGAGACACGGACACCGGACCTGTTCGACCGGCTGCTCGCCCGCGCGGGGGTGGTGAGCGGGCCGGACGCCGTGGTGCCGCTGGTGCGGCCGCGGCTGGCGATGCCGTTCGAGCGGCTGTCGGCGGCGCCGCTGATGGAAACCGAGGTCGAGGTCGACGCCGCCGCCCCGTCCCGGTCGGCGTCGCAGGCGTCGGCAGCGCCACGGGCGACGGCGCAGGCCGGTCCGCAGGGGGTGCCGACGCCACGACCGTCGGTGCTGAGCCAGATCGAGCGGACCGTGCGGTCGATCGAGACGGTGCGCACAGTGTCCCCGGGGTCGCCGTGGCCGTCGGGCGGGGTGCAGGCGGCCGCACCGGTTGTCGTGCGGAGCGTCGTGGAGCGGCCGGTGCCGTCGTCGGACGCGGGGGCGCAGGCCGTCGAGGAGCCGGCGTATCGGCGGCCCGTCGCGGCGGACACGCCGGCGCGGACCCCGTACCTCCGGCCCACGGCCACCGGACGGACGACGTCCGAGGCACTTCCCTCCGTGCCGCGGACCGCCGGCGGGGTCAGGCGGCGCGAGGCGCAGGCCGCACCGGCCGAGCCGTCGGTGCAGGTCAGCATCGGCCGGCTCGAGGTGACGACGGCGGCGCACGAACCGAAGCGGGAAGGAACCGGCCGGAGTGGACGGCCCGAGCCGGCCGTCGGACTGGGGGCCTTCCTCGACCGGCGGGAGGCGACGTGAGCAACTACCTGGCGATCGCCCAGGCCACCGAGGCGCTGCGCGGCCTGCTGGCCCGCTCGGTGCAGTCCGACGTGCCCTACGCCGTACAGGTGGAGGCACGCAAGCCGCCGAGCGAGCCGGTGACCGAGCCGACGATCACGGTGTTCTGCTACCGGATCACCCCCAACGCGTCCCGGCGCAACGCCGACACGCCCACCCGGGACGGTGACGGACGGCTGCTGCGGACGCCCACGGCGGCGTACGACCTGCACTACCTGATCAGCTGCTACGGCAACGAAACCCGCCTGGTGCCGCAGGCACTGCTGGGCTCGGTGGCGCGCACGCTGCACGAGCAGCCGACGCTGTCGGCACAGGACCTGGAGACGGCCGCGGGGCAGGAGTTCCTGGCCGGCGCCGACCTGGCGGCGTCGCCGCAGGCGGTCCGGCTGACGCCGTCGAAGATGGATGTCGAGGACCTGTCGAAGCTGTGGTCGATGCTGATCCAGACGCCTTACACGCCGTCGATCGCGTTCGAGGCGTCCTTGGTGCTGCTGGAGAGCCGGCGGACGCCGGCCGCGGGCCGGCCGGTCCGGCAGCACCGGGTCCGCGTGGTCGCCGGCCGGCTACCGGTGGTGGAGGAGCTGCGCAGCCGCCCGGCCGGCTCGGACGCCGAGCCGCGGCCCGGCCCGGTGCCGTTGGGCCACGAGGTGGTGCTGACCGGGCACGACCTGAACGGCGAGAAGGTCACCGTCGACGCCGGCGGCGAGCTGGTGGCCCCGTCCGCCGTCGATGACGGCCGGGTGGTGTTCACTCCGCCCGCCGGTCTGGCCGCGGGAGTGCACCCGGTGCGGGTGCTCCACGAGGTCAGGTTCGGTGACTCGTTCCGGATCGTCGACTCGAACGAGACCGCGATGGCGCGGCAGGCCACCGTGACCGAGTCCGAGGTCACCGGCGGCGAGGTCGTCGCGACCCTGGACATCGCGGTCGGCGACCGGCAGCGCGTGTCGGTGCTGCTGGACGAACTGGACGGGTCCGGCAGCCATCGGTTCGACGCGGCGTACCCGCTGCCCGGTCCGCGGGAGCCCAAGACGGTCGCGGTCCGGGCGGCGGAGGTCACCGCCGGCAGCTATCTGCTGCGGGTGCGGATCGACGGCGTCGACACGGTGGTCGGCGAGGACCTGCGCACACCGGCGGTGGAGTTCTGATGAACGACGACGGGCGCGAGGCCGACGCGGCGGTCATGGCCACGGCTGTGGCCGGCGTCCTCGAGCGCCTTGACGCGCACGCCCGGGCCGCCGCCGACAAGGCGGCCGACGGCGGTGCTGCCGGACGGTCGCGGCGCCGGTCCCGGCACGCGGCGGCGGAGTCCCGGCCAGAGTCCCGGCACGCGGCGGCGGAGGTCGGCGACGGCGAGGGCGGTCGGGGCGGGGCGGTGTACGGCGAAGGCGCGCTGGCGACGGTGGTCGCCTGCTTCGGGCTGACGTCGTTCGAGCGGGACCTGCTGGTGCTGTGCGCGGCGATGGAGCTGGAGCCGACGGCGGCGGCGCGCTGCGCGGCGGCGAGCGGGCGGGAGTTCCCGACCTTCTCGCTGGCCCTGGCCGCGCTGGCCGAGCCGCACTGGAGCGCGCTGACACCGGACGCGCCGCTGCGCCGGTACCGGCTCGTCGAGGTCGCCGACGACGGGGTGCTCACCACCGCGCGGCTGCGGATCGACGAGCGGGTGCTGCACTTCCTGCTGGGGGTCTCCCTGGTCGAGCCGCGGCTGCAGGGCCTGGTCGCGCGCACCGCCGTACCCGGCCCGCTGCCGGAGTCGCAGACGCGGCTGGCAGCTCAGCTGGCGGCGGCGGTGAGCACCGACCGGGTGGCGGCGCTGTCCGGTGGCGACGTGCAGACCCGGCGCGAAGTGACGGCCACCGCGGCGCGCGCGGCCGGCTTCGCGACGTTCACGCTGTCGGCGGCCGACCTGCCGGCCGAGCCCGCGGACCGCGCGGTGCTGGCCCGGCTCTGGGAACGCGAAGGGGTGCTGCTGCCCGCCGTGCTGCTGGTCGAGGTCTCCGAGACGACGAAGGCCGCGGCCGCGGAGGCGTTCGTGGCGATGCTCGGCGTCCCGGTGGTGCTGTCCAGCCAGGACCCGCTCCCCGCACCGACGACGCACCGCGAGCAGCTGGTCGTCGAGCCGCTGGAGCAGGCCGAGCAGCGCGAGCTGTGGCGCGCCGCGCTGGACGGCCACGGCGGTGACGTCGATGTGGCAGGTCTCGTGGCGCAGTTCAGCCTGCCGGGGCACGTGATCCGGTCCGCCGGCGCGGTCGCCCGCGAGGCCGGTGGCGTGGTCGGCGGCGATGTACGGGCGGCGGCCTGGCGTGCGGGCCTTACGCACGCGCGGATCGCGCTCGACGAGCTCGGCCGCCGGGTGGAGCCACGGGCGGGCTGGGACGACCTGGTGGTGCCGGAGCGGCAGCGCAGGATCCTGCGCGAGATCGTCGCGCACGTCCGTCAGCGTGCCACCGTCTACCAGGACTGGGGATTCGAGGACGTGTTGCGGCGCGGGCTCGGCGTCACCGCCCTGTTCGCCGGCAGCAGCGGCACCGGCAAGACACTGGCCGCCGAAGTGGTGGCGGGCGAGCTCGGGCTGGACCTGTTCGTCATCGACCTGTCCCAGGTGGTCAGCAAGTACATCGGCGAGACCGAGAAGAACCTGCGCCGCATCTTCGACGCGGCCGAGCGCGGGGGCGCGGTGCTGCTCTTCGACGAGGCGGACGCGCTGTTCGGCAAGCGCAGCGAGGTGAAGGACTCGCACGACCGGTACGCGAACCTCGAAGTCAGCTATCTACTGATGCGGATGGAGTCGTACCGGGGCCTGGCGATCCTGACCACGAATCAAAAGAAGGCCCTGGACCAGGCGTTCCTGCGGCGACTGCGGTTCGTGGTCGACTTCCCGTTCCCGGACATGGCCGAGCGGGCCGAGATCTGGCGGCGCGTGATCCCGCCCCGGGTCCCGGTCGACGGGGTCGCAGTCGAGCGGCTGGCACAACTGACGGTGGCCGGCGGCAGCATCCGGAACATCGCGCTGTCGGCCGCCTTCCTGGCCGCCGACGAGGGCACCGCGCTGCAGATGCGGCATCTGCTCGCCGCCGCGCACACCGAGTACGTCAAGTTCGAGCGCTCGGTGACGTCCACGGAGGTGGCCGGATGGGTGTGAGCCTGCACGTGGACGAGCTGGTGATCCGCGGCGTCGACGGTGTGCGACGCGCCGACGCCGACCGGATCGCGCGTGCGTTCACACGTGAGCTCACCCGGCTGCTGACCGAGCAGCCACCGGCTGCCGAGGGCGCGTCGTACGACGTGGTCAGCGGCCTGCGTCCGCTGCCCGCCACCACCTCCCCAGGCCGTCTGGGGCGGGAGCTGGCGCGTGCCGTGCACCGGGAGCTGATGCGATGAGCACCGTCACGCAGGTACGACAGCAGCAGCCGGAGCCACCGCGCCGCAAGCGCGGGAAACGGTCCGCGCCGCTGCGGGACACGCGGGCGCGACGTACACCGCCGGCACCGGACGAGGTGCTCGCGCAGCCTGGGAAGCCGCTGGAGCCCGGAGTCGGGCGCGTGATGGAGGAGTGGCTGGGCCACGACTTCAGCGCGGTCCGCATCCACAGCGACCGGGACGCGGCTGCGCTGGCCGCGCTGGTCGGAGCGGACGCCGTCGCCGTGGGCAAGGACATCTTCTTCGCCGCGGGCGCGTACCGCCCGGAGACCGCCCAGGGCCTACGGCTGCTCGCGCACGAACTCCTGCACACCGTGCAGGTACCGGACGCGCCCGGCCGACTGAGGCTCGGCCGTCAGGACGGCACGCTGAGCCGGCCCCTGGACGGGGTCGAGCGCGAGGCCGCGGAGCGGGTGGACCGTGCCTCGGACGGTCGCGGCGGCCGGGGCACGGCGGCCGGGAGTGGCGAGCGGGCGGTGCGGGAGCGGGGCGCGCAGCCGGTGTCGTGGCTGCGGTTCATCAGCGTCGACGTGTCCCAACTGCGGGCCGAGCAACTGGACCCGGCGACGCTGGTGGACCGGATCGTCGCCGGCGTGGTGCGTACGCTGCGCGGCGACCCGGCGGACGCGGCGGGACGAGTGCGGCAGCAACTGGTACGGCTTGCGCCGGAACTGCGGTCCGGCGTACTGGCCGGGCTGCGGCAGCGGCTGGCTTCGCCCGACTATCTGCGGGTCGAGCAACTGGTGGCCGCGGCCGAGACGCCCGCAGGCACACCGGTGGACACCGCTGCCGTACCGGAGCCCGTCGTGGATCCGGCCGAACGGGCGCGGACCGAACGGCGCGACCGGGCCGAGGAGAAGGCGGGCGACGAGCGGAGCCGCGCGGACCGGGAGCGCGACGGGCGTGACGAGGAGCGGCAGGACGCGGAGGACCGGGACCGGGATCGCGAGCGTACCGGCGAGGACGCGGCCCACAAGGGCGAGCAGGACGGGCAGGACGCCGAGCGCTCGAAGGGAGCGGCGCTCGACGAGCAGCGCCGCAGGGACTCCGCCGAGGAGGACGAGCAGAAGCGCGAGGACGAAGGGCACCGCAAGGCCACGGAGAAGGGCGAGCAGCCGGAAGCGGAGGGCCAGGAACAGCCCGCTGCCGAGGGCGGGTCGGCTCAGCCGCAGGAAGCGGCGAGTGGTGCCGCCGCGCCCCCGGCGGTGGCCGCCCCCGAGGCCGGGGTGAGCGGGGCCGGGCTGGAGCCGCTCGGTCAGGCACCGGTCGTCGGGGCCCAGGTCGGGACGGCTGCCCCGGTCGGCAGCTCGGGCGCGGACCCGGTGCGCGAGGACCGCGCGGAGGCGGTCGCGAACGATCCGCAGGGACCGCTGGCCCAGCACGGGCTGGCGAAGGAGCCGGGCAGACAGGACGAGCCGCCGGAGCAGGAGAAGCCGCTCCACACCGAGGCCGGTGCGGAGTCCGAGGTACCGGCGCCGGAGGAGGCCGCCGAGCCCGAACCTCCGCAGCAGGCCGTCGACCGGGCCGAGCAGGAGGCCGGGGCGGACAAGCCGGCGCCGGACCCGGTGCCCAAGACCGACCCGGACCTGTCAGCGGTGCCGACCGCCGACGAGGAACTGAAGGCCGCGCCGGGGAACACGCCGCCGAAGCCGCGGGAACTGCCGAGCATGCCCGCGCCGCCACCGGTCGAGGCCGAGCCGCAGGATCTGGACCGGGCCGAGACGGCCGAGCAGGCCGCCGAGCCGGAGCTGGAGCGCGCCGACGCTGAGACCCCGCAGGATGGAGCGGTTGAGGCAGAGGACGAGGGCGCATCCGACATGCGGGGGACGGCGCCTGCGGTCGACGCCACCGCACCCGCGGCCGGGCCCGGCGGGTCGGCCGCAGCGACACCGGTCACCGGAGTGGGCCCCGCGGAGCCCGCCGCCGCGAACTCGGCCGCATCGGCTCCGGCCGACTCGACAGCCGCCGCCCCGTCACCGGCTGCCGCTGGGGACTTTGCCGGACCGGCGACCGGACCTGCCACGCTCGGCCGGGAAGCGGACGGAGTCGGCCCTGATTCCGCCGACACGTCTTCTGCCGAGCTGTCGGCCGTGTCGGGCGGTACGGCACCCGGGCCGGGCGCGCGTACCCCGGGGGAACCACGGCCCACCGAACCGATGCCGGGCGATCCTCAACTCGCGGACGCGGCAGCCGCACCCGGCAGCTTCCCGGTGACGGCTCAGTCGGCGACGCCGGGACAGACGGGGCCGGAAGGTGCCGCCCCCGGCGCCGGACCCGAGGGCTCGCTGGAGACCGGCGGTGGCGGCTGCGCCGGGGCACCGGCGGCCACGACGGAGGCCGACGCCCAGGGCGGTGACGGCGGAGGCGGCTGCGGGGGCGGTGGCGCCGCACCGGCCCCGGCCGAGAAGAAGGCACAAGCGCAGCCGCCGGACGTCACCGGCCAGAAGCCGACAGCCGCGCTCGCGACGATCTCGTCCCAGCCACCGGCCCGGATGCCGCAGGCACTCGGCGGCGTCGACCAGGCCGTGAGTACCACGGTCGCCACGGAGCACCAGGATCTCCAGGGTGCCCCGCCGACGCTCGAACGTCCGAGCGGCGCCCCGCAGACACAGGCCGGTGCCCCCCAGACCGGTGAGCCGGTGTCCACCGCGGTCGAGCCTATGACGGAGGTGACCCCGCAGACGCTCGCCACACAGCGCGAGGCCCACCCCCCACCGACCGCGAACACCCCGAACCCCGTGACCAGGGTCAAGGACCCGGTCGTCGCCGGGGGCAGCGAGGAGAAGGCAAGCGACGCCGAGATCCAGCAGCTGCAGGGCGCAGTCAATGGCGTACCCACCAGGGACGACCGGCTGTACACCACCGTCGGCGCCGCGCCCAGGGTCAAGCTCGCGGGCGAGACCGACCCGGCGCTCGCCGACGAGCAGCACCGGCAGACCGAGGACCACATCGACCGGACGCACGCGCTCGGCCGGCAGGACGCGGCGGTCGGGCTGGGCGAAGACCAGGTCTACCCGGACGCGCCCGGTGAGAAGCTCACCGCCTCGGTGCCCGGCCGCACGCCTGCCGCCGGCGCGCCCGCTGCGGCAGGCGGTCCGGGTGCCGGCGGGGCGGATCCGGACACGGTGTCGGCGGTCGCCGTACAGGAACGCGGCCCGCAGATCCAGGCCGGATTCGCCGACGGCCAGGGCAAGATGGGCCAGGCCCAGCAGGACAAGCAGAGCCAGTCCGGCCAGGCGAAGGCGGACAACCGGGCCCAGGTCCAGCAGGCGATCGCGGAGAACAGCGACCAGCAGGCCGCCGTACGCCAGGAAGCCCGCGAGGACGCCGCCGGCAAGCGTGGCGAGTGGCGTGACGAGCAGGACAAGGCGGTCGAGGACAACACCAGGACCGCGACCGGCGCGCACACGAAGGCCCGCGAGGACACCAGCGCCAAGAAGACCGAGGCCGACGCAGGCATCGAGAAGCGCAAGAACGAGGACAACGACCGGATCGAGAAGGAGCGCAAGGCCGCCGAGGAGAAGGCCCGCAAGGAGCGAGAGGCCAAGAAGGAGGAATCCTCCGGCTGGTGGGGCTGGGTCAAGTCCAAGGTCAAGGCCGCGTTCGACGCGCTCGTCTCGGTGATCAAGGGCGTGTTCGACCTGGCGGTCAAGGCGATCGACGCGATCAAGGAGGGCTTCAAGAAGGCGATCAACGGCCTGATCGACCTGGCCGCGAAGGCGATCACCGGCATCATCAAGGGCCTCGCGAACGCACTGCTGGCCGTGGTGAGCGTGATCGGCAGGGTCTTCCCCGGCATCGCGGAGAAGGTGCGCAAGGCGATCATCTCGATGCGCGACGCCGCGATCGTCAAGGTGCAGCAGCTCGCCGATCGGCTGAAGAAGGCGGTCAACGCGCTCATCGACGCGCTGGCCGGCGCGTTGGTCGCGGTCCTGCGGGTGTACGAGAAGGCGCTGCTCTCGGCGGTCGAGGTGGTCCGCGGTGTGGTGATGGCGGCGATCGCGTTCGTCGATTCCGCGATCAAGCTGCTGGGTGAGGTCGCGGCCCTGGTCAAGGACATCGCGCCGGATCCGATCGGCTGGGTCCGCAAGCTCGGGGGCGCGGCCAAGGAGGGTGTCCGCACCTTCCTCTGGGGCGCGATCAAGACCGCGGTCAAGGAGTGGTTCAACGCCAAGGTCGAGTCCGTCGTCGGCATCGGCAGGCTGCTGTGGAACGTGCTGGTGAAGGGCTGCATGTCGGTCGCGCAGATCGGGAAGATGGCCTGGCAGGCGATTGTGAAGTCGCTGCCCGCGATGATCATCTCGATCGTCGTCGAGAAGCTCATCGGCCTGATCGTCCCGGCGGTCGGCGGCATCATCGCGATCGCTCAGGGCGTGATGGCGGCCTACCAGAGCGTCAGCAGGATCATCGCCGCGTTCAGTGCGTTTCTGAGGTTCCTGAAGGCGGTGAGGGCCGGTGGTGTGGCGGCCGCGTGCCTGTTCGCGAAGGCCGTCGCGGCCGGGGCGGTGGCGCTGCTGGAGTTCATCTCGAACTTCCTGATGGTGCGGATCGCGGGTGCCCTCAAGGGCGTCGGCACCAAGCTCAAGGGCATCGCCGAGAAGATCATGAAGGGCCTCGGCCGCGGCGCCGGCGCGGTCAAGAAGACCGCCGGCCGAGCGGTCAATGCCGCCCGCCAGGCGGTACGACGAGGGGTAGCGGCCGTGAAGGGCGGTGCTGTCGCCGCCGCCGGTGCGGTCAAGCGGGGCGTCACGGCGGGTGCGCGGGCGGTGCGTTCGGGCGCGCGCCGGGTGGGCGCGGCGGCCAAAAGCGGCTTGCGAGGGGCTGCTGACGGGGCACGGCGTGCGGCGGGGGCGGTCGGCCGGGTGGTCGCGCCCGCGCTGAAGATGGTCAACCGGACGATCAAGCGGCTGGGCAGCAAGCTCGCGAACAGCAGGCTCGGCCGTTCGCTGAAGGCGAGCGCCGGCAAGCTGAAGAACCTGGTCGCCAAGGGCAAGCAGAAGCTCAAGGACTGGCGCAAGAAGGTCGCGGACCGCCGCAAGCAGAGCCGCCAGAACAAGACGAAGAGGCCTCAGGAGTCCAAGGAGCAGCGCCTCGCCCGCACAGTCCAGCGCATCAGGCCTCTGATCGAACGCCTCCTCAAGCGCGGCGTTCGCGGCATCCTCTTCCGCAGCACGCTCGCGGCTCTGCGAGCCTGGTACCGCCTGTCCGCGCTCGTCGCAGAGGGAGCGCACGCTTTCCGGATCAGCGCGCGGCTGAATCCAAGCGCCGACGTCGGCAACGGGTTCGTCGTCGACCGGGATCGGCTCCTGCAGTTCGTACGCGACCTGGGCCGGGAGATCGTGGAGAGGTCGCGCCCGCAGGCAGCCCACATCAGACAGACGATCCGACCGGGCTCGATCGACCTCAAGACGAAGAAGCCACGTGAAATCGTCGACGTCCGGATTCCACGTGGCACGAACCTACCGGCGGTTCTCGCGCACGCTCAGGACATGCAACACCGGGGCTGGGGCAAGAAGGAGATCCTCAGCTTCCTGCGCGCCACGGCCGCGGAAGCCGCCACAGAAGTGGAGGCCACGGCCAAGAACCGGTCGGCTGTCGAGGTCGCCCGCCAGCAGAAGAAGGGGGGCCTGAGAAACAAGGTCGTTTCCGCGCTTCAGGAGGGGCGTGAGGTGCGCACGGACCTCAAGTACACCGACATCGCGCAGTCCGAAGGTGCGAAGGGACAGGCGAAGGTCACCGGCCGACAACTGGCGGACTTCGCCGCGGGACACCGGCCGACCGGAGCGAACGCGGGCACGGTGGCCTATCTGGGCACGCTGCTCGTCGTTCAGGAGGGGCACCGCAACATAGGGTCCGTGGTCACTTCGGGCATGGCCATCCAGACACTGGAGCAGGGGCGGGACCTGGGGGAGGCGATGCGCGAACTGCCCATGTCGATGGGCAGGGCCCAGAAGGGTTCCGACGCCGTCGACGAATACCTCAAGCAACCTCCCGAGCAGCGCGCGTCCCACCGCCTCTCTGCCGAGGGCAGGACCCTGATCGAGCGCGAGATCGCTGCGATCAAGGTGTGGGTGGCGCTGCTCGACCTGCACGTCGCCACGGGGTCGGAGAAGAGTGTCGAGCAGCAGCTGTTCGATCACATCCGGGCACGCATGAATCAGCTGTACTTCGACCAGTCACACACCGTAGTCGGTGTCGGAGAGTAGGGCCCATGAATACAACAGACCACCGATCGGATCGCCTCGTGCTGAAGCAACGGCACGCCGAGAACGAGGTCCAGGCATTCGCGGACGAGTTGGGTTGGCCACGCATGGGCGAGCAGGACGAAGACCTCGACATCGGACAGTCTCGCGAGGTGATGTGGGGCGCCGGCACCGCACTGTCACTGCACTATGTCGAGGACCCCATCTCGCGGAACGACTATGCGATGGCATGGGGCGTGAAGGAATCCGCGGTGGTCGCGCTTGCGCGGATGGCCGCGGAGCGGCTCGCCGTCTGGAGCCCGGCTGAGCTGTTCGCGGCACTCGACGAAGCCGCTGACCCGCAGGCCCGGGCAGCTGCCGTTCTGCGCATCGGGCTGGGAGCTCCTGATGCCTTCGACAAGAGCTTCTTCGACCGCATCATCACTGCGATGGCCGACCCCGACACGAACGTCCGAGAGGCTGCGATTCACGCAACCCTCCACTCGCCGTACCCGCAGTACCGCGACATGCTGCGGCGGATCGCGGTCAGCGATCCGGATCCGGACAGACGTGAGAATGCCTCGATCGTGCTCGAGTCCTTTGACGACGGCGAGGACGGTCTCCGGTGACGCGATACGCGGACCTCCCCAAACCAGTACAGGCCGGCATCGTCATCGTCGACCCCGAGCGCGGCACCCCCCAGCGGGTGATCGTGCTGCAGTTCAACCCCGACTCGCTGGAGCGCAGCATCGCGCCGCAGGCCGGTGGTGGGGAGCAGCAGGGGGACCGGACCGAGGCGTTGCGGTTGAAGGGGCCGGCGGTCGAGTCGTGGAAGTTCACCGTGGAGCTGGACGCCACCGACCAGCCCGCCGTGCCGTCTCCTCTCGGCATCCACCCGCACCTGGCGGCGCTGGAGATGCTGATCCAGCCGCCGGCCGCACAGGTGCGCGCCAACAGCCGGCTGGCCGACCGGGGCCTGCTCGAGATCACGCCCGTCGAGCAGCCGCTGACGCTGTTCGTCTGGGGCCCGCGGCGCGTCGTACCGGTCCGGCTGACCGAACTCTCGGTCACCGAGGAGGCGTTCGACCAGCAGTTGCAGCCGATCCGGGCCACGCTCGCGGTCGGGCTGCGGCTGCTGACGGTCAGCGACCTGCCCGCCGGGCACCGCGGCGCGGAGCTGTATCTCGCGCACCTCGCACAGAAGGAACGCCTGGCGGGACAACTCGCCGCCGGCCGGCTCGCACAGCTGGGACTGACCGGCATCTGAGCCTCGTACAGCGGACGACGAAGGGGGAAGCACATGGCAGGGCTACTGGACGACATCCCGGCGCCGGACCCGTATCCGCGGACCAGTAGATACCACGGCATCGGGCAGTCGGTGCACACGACGGCCGACGGGCAGGAGATCCCGTACACGCCGCGGCGGATCCTGCCGCCGCCGGAGCGGCTGGTGCAGATCGACGAGCACGTGGTGGCCGACGGGGACCGCGCCGACAACCTGGCGAACCGGTACATGGGCGACGCCGAGCAGTGGTGGCGGATCGCGGACGCGAACCCCGTCATGGATCCGGCCGACCTGACCCGGACCCCGGGCCGGGTGCTGCGGATCACGCTGCCGGACCAGACCGCCTGACCAGACGACGGCGGCACGCCGACTCGCAAGAGGCCGGTGCACGGAGAGGGAGGGGGGACCGATGGCTGAGGCACCCGTTCGGTTGTTGCTGATGATGGGGCGGCAGATCGCGGTGCCTGCCCCGGAGGCGGTGACCGAGGCGTTGCTGTCGGCACAGATCACGGTCAGCGCGGGGCAGCGCAGCGGGTTCCAGCTGGCGTTCGACCTGTCGAAGAGCGGGCTGATCGGGCGGACCCTGCTGCCGTCCGGGTTCTTCGACCCGCCGACCCGGGTGGTGCTCACGGCGATCGTGCGGGGGACGCCGGCGGTGCTGATGGACGGAGTGATCCTGCGGCACGAGGTCGGTGTGAGCGGGGTGCCGGGGCAGTCGACGCTGACGCTCACCGGCGAGGACCTGACGGTGCTGATGGACCTGGAGGAGCGCGAGGGCGTGCCCTATCCGGCGATGGGTCCGGCGATCCGGGTGGCAACGATCATCGCGCAGTACGCGCAGTACGGGATCGCGCCGCTGGTCGTCCCCGAGCTGGTGCCCCAGACACCGCTGCCGACGCAGCGGGTGGACTTCCAGAAGGGCACCGACCTCGGATACCTCAACGAGCTTGCCAAGGCGAACGGTTACGTCTTCTACCTCGACCCCGGTCCGGTGCCGGGCATCAGCAAGGGCTACTGGGGACCGGAGATGCGGATCGGCGTCCCGCAGCACGCGCTGACCGTGAACTCCGACCATCTGTCGAACGTGGACCAGATGACGTTCGGCTTCGACGGCTCGGCCCGGGAGCAACCGGTCGCACGGATCCAGATCCCCGCCACCAAGGTGGCGCTGCTGCTGCCGGTGCCCGAGGTGAGCGTGCTGCGGCCGCCCCTCGCGGCCAGGCCGGCGCCCGCGCTGAAGAAGAAGGTGATCGCGGACACCGCGAAGAAGGAGCCGGCGCAGGCGGTGGCCGAGGCGCTCGCCAAGGCGGTCGAGTCGTCCGACGCGGTGAGCGGCTCCGGCCAGCTGGACGTCACCCGGTACGGGCATGTGCTGCGGGCGCGTGAGCTGGTCGGCGTGCGCGGGGCGGGGCTGACGTACGACGGCCTCTATTACGTGAAGTCCGTGACGCACAACCTGCAGCGCGGCTCGTACACCCAGAACTTCACCCTGGCCCGTGAGGGCCTGGTGTCCCTGACCCCGGCCGTGCTCCCGTGAGGACGACAGATGCCAGAAGCGAAGAAGTACCTCGGCAAGTACCGCGGCACCGTGGTGAACAACGTCGACCCGTTGCAGCAGGGCCGGATCCAGGCGACGGTGCCGGACGTGCTCGGCGACACCCCGTGCACGTTCGCGATGCCCTGCCTTCCGGTGGCCGGTCCGCAGACCGGGATGTACGCCGTACCGGTGGTCGGGGCCGGGGTGTGGATCGAGTTCGAGCAGGGCGACCCCAGCTTTCCGGTCTGGACGGGCTGCTGGTTCGGCTCGGTGGCCGAGGTGCCGCCGGCCGCGCTGGCCGGACCGCCGGGGCAGCCGAACGTCCTGCTGCAGACCCGCGGCCAGTACAGCATCCTCATGTCCGATCTGCCCGGCGGCCCGGGCATCACCTTGCGCTCGCCCGGCGGGGCGGTGATCACGGTCAACGACGCCGGAATCCTGATCAGCAACGGCAAGGGCGCGACGATCTCACTGGTGGGCACCGCCGTGGACGTCAACACCGGTGGGCTCACGGTGACTTGACCATGACCAACGCGCTGCATGTGAACGCGACCGTGAGCTGCCCGCACGGCGGGCGGGCCTCGTACCTGCCGGCGTCCCCTCGGGCGAACCTGTCCGGCCAGCCGGCCGCCACCGTGGCCGGCACCTGGCTGATCGCGGGCTGCCCGTTCACCGTCGGGCCCAAGCCGCAGCCGTGCGTGACGATCCGCTGGGTGAGCCCCGCGGCTCGGGTGACGGTGGCGGGGGCACCGGTGGTGACGCAGACGTCGACCGGGCTGTGCCTCAGCGCGGAACAGGTCCCGCAGGGGCCGCCGCTGGTGACGGTCGTACAGCAACGAACCAAAGGGGTCTGAGCAAGTGACCGAGCGGATCGACATCGACTTCCCCTTCCGGGTGGACCGCCGGGGGCGGACCGCGGACGTCGGATACGACGGCCACATCCGGGACCTGATCGAACTGGTGCTGTTCACCGGCCCGGGCGAACGCGTGATGCGGCCGGACTTCGGCTGCGGCCTGCTGGACCTGGTCTTCGAGCCGAACAGCCCGGAGCTGGCGGCCACCCTGCAACTGGCCGTCCACGCACAGCTGGAGCGCTGGCTGGGTGACGTGATCCAGATCGACGCGGTGCTCGTCGAAAGCAACGACACCGTGCTGCGGGTCCGGGTGGCGTACGTCGTCAAGGCGATCGGCGACCGCCGGACCGAGACCTTCGAGGGGAGGGAGACATGAACACCGGGGGGACAGCACAGTGCGGGACCGGGCGTCGGCGCGGGGATGTCAGGACCGCGAGGCTCAACGGCGTCGATGCCGTCGAGGCGCACGACGACGGACTGACGCTGGTGGTGACGTTCCTCGGCAAGGCACCGAAGCGGCTCGCCCCGGGCAACATCCGGATCGACGGCGGACGCCGGATCACCGGTGTGCACGTCACCGAGGTGACGATCGAGCGCGAGGAGGAAGCGGACCTGGACGACCGGGCGTTCGTCGTGGTCGACCGCACCGGCGACACCGCGCCGTACACGCTGTCCGTGGTGGAGCCGGACGCCTACGGGCGGCCGGGGACCGAGCCGTTGGCCGGGTTCGACCCGCGCTACTCCCGTGCCGAGTTCGTGTTCCGCCCGCAGTGCCCGGCGCAGACCGACTGTGCGTGCGGGTGCGGCGGGGAGCACCACGAGGCCCGGCCGGCGCCGGTGATCGACTACACGGCACGGGACTATGCGTCGCTGCGCCGGCTGCTGCTGGACCGGATGACGCTGGTCGCGCCCTCGTGGGTGGAGCGGCATGTGCCGGACCTCGGGATGACCGTGGTCGAGCTGCTCGCGTACGTCGGTGATCAACTGGAGTACCAGCTGGACGCGGTGGCGACCGAGGCGTACCTGCACACCGCGCGGCGGCGGACCTCGGTGCGGCGGCACCTCCGGCTGGTCGACTACCCGATGCATGACGGGTGCAACGCGCGCGCCGCGGTGACGCTGTGCGTGGACGACGAGGTGACACTGCGGCCGGGCAAGTTCCGGTTCGCGGCGATCGACGTCAGCCAGGTGGACCCCGTGGAGCGGCCGGACCTGAACGCGGTCGTGACCGAGAGGGCGCTGGCCGCTCTGCCGCCGGCCGTGCGGACCGAGGTGTTCGAGCCGGTCGCGAGCGGGAAGAGCGAGCTGCGGCCGACGCACAACCGGATCCGGTTCCACACGTGGGGCGACGAGGAGTGCTGCCTGCCCAAGGGCGCGACATCGGCGACGCTCGTCGACGAGGGGCTGTGCCTGGTGCCCGGTGACCTCCTGGTGATCGAGGAGGTGCTCGGCCCGCGCACCGGCGCTGCGGCCGACGCCGACCCGGCGCACCGGCAGGTCGTGCGGCTCACGTCGGTGACGCCGGCGAGCGACGCGCTCTACGACCAGGCGGTCGTGGAGGTCACCTGGGCCGACGGGGACGCGCTGACCTTCAGCGCCTGCCTGACGACGAAGGGCGGCCCGGCATGCGAGCGCCTGGTCGACGTGACCGTTGCGCGCGGCAACGTCGTCCTGGTGGACCACGGGCGGGACCTGACGTTCTGCGGCGGGCATCCCGAGGAGTACGACGTCCCGTCGGCGCCGGTGCCCCCGCTGGTGTGCGAGCCCGGCTGCTGCCCGGACCGTCCCGAGCAGGGGCCCGCCGGGGCGGCGGTCGTGGGGCTGATGACGGTGGCGCGGCGCGGTGAGCAGCTCACCGAGGAGCAGGTCGCGACGCTGCGCGGGCTGGTGGGCCAGGCGGCGCTGGACCGGGCCGGGCTGGATGCCGGCGCGCCCGCGGCCGATCAGGCGGCGAGCCTGGACACGCTGCTGGCGCAGCTGAGCCACCCGGGTACGGTGGAGCCGTTCCGCCCCGAGCCGACCGGCATGCCGGTGACGCAGCGGACGGCCTACCCGGACCCGGCGCTGGTGTCGTCCGGGCAGGCACACCTGCTCGACGGCATCGCGGCGCGGGCCAAGGCACGGATCACCGCGCTGTGGCGCGCGGCGCGGCCGCTGACCCCGGAGGAGACCGCCGAACTGCGGCTCCTGATGGGGCAGGTGGTGCTGGACCGGCTCGGGTTCGCGCACGACGAGGCGCGGGCGCTGCGCGACCTGCTGCTGCGCTACGAGCCGTTGCTGGGGGCCAAGATCCGGCGGCTGGCCCGGTTGTCCCGCCGGGCCCGCGACGGCGAAGTGCTCGGTGACTGGCTGACGGACGAGCTCACGCAGACCTGGGGCCCGCCGTACGCCGACGGACTGCGGGCCGACGACCCCGGGCTGGCCGGGCCGGCCTCGGCCGCGCTCACCCAGGACCCGCGCGCCGCGCTGCCCGCGATCACCGTCACGGGCTACACACCGGACGGCACGCAGGCGGGGGAGTGGACGCCACGCCGCGACCTGCTGACCGCGACGCCGGACACGAAGGCGTTCGTCGGCGAGGCCGAGCAGGACGGCCGCCTCGCCCTGCGATTCGGCGACGGAGTGAACGGCGAGCCACCACCGGCGGGCGGGCGAATCGCGGTCCGCTACCGGGTGGGCGACGGTGCCGCGGGCAACGTCGGTGCCGAGGCGATCGGGCACCTGGTGCTGTGCGACGCCAACGACGACGCCGTCACGCTGGTGCGCAACCCGCTGCCGGCGCACGGCGGGACCGAGCCGGAGGCCCTCGACGACGCGCGGCGGCTGGCGCCGCTGCAGCCGCACCAGGTCAAGCTCCGGGCGGTGACCGCGGACGACTACGCCGAACTGGCCTCGGGGGTGCCGGGTGTGCAGCGGGCGGCGGCCGACTTCCGCTGGACCGGTACCGGTCAGGAGGTGCACGTCGCGGTCGACGCCCTGGGCACCGGGGTGCCGGACGCCAAGCTGCTGGCCCGGGTCGAGCACACGCTGGACGGTGTGCGGCGGATCGGACACGACGTGGTCGTGCAGCCGGCGACGGCGGTGCCGTTGGACCTGGAGCTGCGTGTCTGTGCCGCCGTCGGCTACCAGCGCGGTCACGTCCACGACGCGGTGCGGCGGGCGGTGCTGGCGCTGTTCGCGCCGGACGCGGTGACGTTCGGCGATCCGGTGCGGATCAGCCGAGTGGTCGCAGCGGCGGCCGCCGTACCGGGCGTGACGAGCGTGCTGGTGACCCGGTTGCGGAGGTTGTTCGCGCCGGAAACCGGCGAGCTGGACGACGGGCTGCTGCGGATCGGGCCGCTGGAGGTCGCACAGCTGGACGGCGACCGCGACCGGCCGGAGAACGGCCGGCTGCACATCGAGATCGGGGGAGGCCGATGACCGGGAGCTGTCGGTGCGGTGCGGGCAGCGGGGACTGCTGCACGGGAACCGAGCTGAGGACGCCGTTCAGCCGGGCGAACCCGCCGGGGCTGCCGCAGATCGCGTACCGGACCGGTGACCACCACGCGTTCTGGTCGTCGATGCTGGCGCGGCTGTCCAGCCCGGCGTACCCGGAGCTGCGCGACCTGCTGGTACGCACTGCTGACGACCCGGCGCTGTCATGGCTGGACGCGTGGGCGGTGCTGGGCGACCTGCTCGGATTCCACACCGAGCGGGTGGCGAACGAGGGCTATCTGCGCACCGCGACGCGGGCGGACTCGCTGCTGCTGTTCGGCCGGCTGGTGGGGCACACGCCCCGGCCGGGTGTCAGCGCCGGTGTGTTTCTCGCCTACCGGGTGGACCGGGACCGGGAGGTGACGATCCCGGCCGGGTCGCGGGCGCAGAGCGTGCCGGGGACGGGCCAGGAGCCGCAGTCGTTCGAGACCGTCGAGGACCTTGCGGCACGGGCGGCGTGGAACGAACTGAAGGTGCGGCTGCGGCGGCCGTACCCGGTGCGACTGCGGGCGGACCGCACCATCGACCGGCGCGAGGTGCACCTGGCCGGCGCGGCGGCACGGCTGCAGACGGGTGACCGGCTGCTGTTCGTGTTCGGCACCGAACCGGGGCGGCAGGCTCTCGACGTGGTGCAGGCGAGCACCGTCGACGAGGCCGAGGGGATCACCTCGGTGCTCATGCCGGGTGCGAAACCGCCGTCGTTCGCCGAGCTGCAGGACAGGTTCCGGGACAAGGTCGCCGCACTGCTGGAGGACGACACGTACCGCGACAGCAGGATCGTCAGGCGGTATGTCGACACCGTGCTCGTGCCCCTGCGCGATCGGCTGCCGTCGGAGCCCGTTCCCATCGGGTCCGTCCCCGTCAGCCTGGTCGGCCGCGACGAGCACGGCGGGAGCCGCGATGAGAACGGCGAGGACCCGGACACGATCACGACCCCGACCGAGTTCACGCGGGCGCTCGACGACGCCCTGCAGCGGCTGGAGGAGTCGCTGGCGGCGGCAGCGCCCTACCCGGCGGTGCACGACTTCCTCACGGCGCTGCGCACGGACCTGACCGGGATCCGCATGTCGGCCGGCCGGCTGGAACCCGAGCAGGACCGGCCCACGGACGCGGACGAGAGGCTGTTCGACCAGCTCGCCCTCGCGCGCTTCGTCGCCACCGGCGACGGTGCCGTCGCCAACGGTGCCGACAGTCATCGTGCTGACGGCAACGGGCCTCGTGGTGCGCAGACGGCCGAGGACGACCCGGCCCTGCTCGGACTGGCCGCGCTGCTCGGGTCGCTGCGCAAACCGCTCACACCGCAGCCGTCGTCCGCCCGCGCGCTGCGGCTGGACCCGGCGGACGTGTTCAACACCGGCTCCGACGCCGGTGTCCGGCTGCTGACCGCGCTCGACCCGCGGCTCGCCTCGCTGTACGAGGCCTGGCGCAACGTCAACCTCACCAAGCCGCTGCCGCTCGCCGGGCTGCAGGCGATGCGCACGGTGGCGTCCCCGTTCGGCGCGACCGCGCCGCTGCAGCCGGATTTCGCGGACAACGGGCGGATCGTCGGGCACATCGAGTGGCCGCTGACGGGATCGAAGTCGCTCACCTTCACCGTCGAGTACGACACCGGCACGCCGAGGACGCTCATCGCGCGGTGGATCGAGTCCGGTAGCCCGGTCAGCGAGTCGCAGGACCTGCCGTTCGTCGGTTCGATCCGGGTGGGGCCGCTGGGGGTCTGGGTCACCACCACGACACCGGACGACGCACCGGCCACCGTGTCGCTGTGGTGCTGGGGCAACGAAGTCGCACGCACGGTCACCTTCACCGGGCCGAAGCCGGACAGCGGTACACCGCACGGAAAGATCACCGTAGAGGTCGCCCCGACGTTCGGGACCGACCCGGCGCCGGTCGTCCAGAACCTCGACCCCGGGGACGAGGAGACCACCACCCACGGCGGTATCAACGTCGTACTCGGCCGGGCCGAGCGGGCCGACGACCCGGACACTGTCACGGTCGCGCTCACCACCACCAGCACGGTGTCGCCGAAGGTGCTCGTGCTGGACGCCGTGTACCCGGGGATCGGACCGGAGAGCTGGGTCGTGATCGAACGGCCCGGCGCCGTACCCTCGTTGCAGAAGGTGATCACCCGGGTCGAGAGCGCCCGGGTCATCTCACAGGCCGACTTCGGGATCACCGGCAAGGTCACCGAGCTGACACTGGCGGACGCCTGGCTCGGCCCGGAGGACACGCAGCTGTCCCAGATCCGCAAGACCACGGTGTACGCCGGCGGCGATCCGCTCACCGTTGCCACCGAGCCGATCCCGGACGACGTGGCCGGCGGCGTCATCGAGCTGGCCGAGCTGTACCAAGGGCTGGAGCCGGGCCGCTGGGTGATCGTGGCCGGCGAGCGCACCGACATCCCGGACACACCGGGGGTGAAGGCCGCCGAGCTCGCGATGGTCGCCGGCGTCTCGCACGCGGTCGACCCGGCCAAGCCCGGGGAGCCGGTGCACACCACGCTCACACTCGCGGGACCGCTGGCGTACACCTACCGCCGCACGACGGTGACGATCCACGGCAACGTCGTGCGGGCCGATGCCGGCGCGACCCGGGACGAGCCGATCGGCAGCGGCGACGCGGGGCGGGCCGGCCAGACCTTCACCCTGTTCGCCGCGCCGCTGACCTGGCTGCCGGCCGACAACCCGCGCGGCGCCCGCAGCACCCTGCAGGTGCGGGTCGACGGGGTGCTGTGGCAGGAGGTGGACAGCCTCGCCGGGCAGCCGCCGACCGCGAAGGTCTACGTCACCGGCACCGGCGAGGGCGGCCGCACCACGGTCGCCTTCGGCGACGGCGTGCACGGCGCCAGGCTGCCGACCGGCCACGAGAACGTCCGGGCGCGCTACCGGGTCGGGACCGGCGCCGCGGGCAATGTCGCCGCCGACACGGTGACCACGCCGCTGACCCGCCCGCTCGGCGTCACCGGTGTCACCAACCCGCTGCCGGCCAGCGGCGGGGCCGACCCGGACGGGCTGCGCCAGACCCGGCGGCAGATCCCGCTCGCGGTGGCAGCGCTGGACCGGCTGGTCGGGGCCACCGACTACGAGGACTTCACCAGGTCGAGGGCCGGGATCGGCCGGGCCGCGGCACGACGGATCTTCGGCGGTCGCGAGCTGATGCACGTCACCATCGCGGGCGCCGGTGACATCACCCTCGACGAGGACGGCGAGATCGTCCGGTCGCTGCGCTCCGCGCTCGCCCTGTACGGCGACCCGCAGCTGCCGGTCCGGGTGGACGTGCGCGAACTGGTGCTGCTGGTGATGTCTGCCGGGCTGAAGATCGCGCCGGACCACTCCTACGACCTGGTGGAGCCGAAGGTACGGCGCGCGCTGCTGGAACGGCTCGGGTTCGACAGCCGCGAGCTGGGCCAGCCGGCGTACCTGTCCGAGGCGATCGCCGCCGCGCAGGCGGTACCGGGCGTCGAGTACGTCGATGTCGACGTGTTCGCCGGCGTCCCGGGCAGCATGACGCCGGCCGGGCTGCAGCAGCTGGCGTCCACGCTGACCATGCCGAACCCGATGGTGCCGGCCCGGCAGGCGTCCCACACGGTCGAATACCACGACGTGCGGCCGCCCGACGGCGGCGACCCCGCGTCGTTCAGCGAGTCGTTGACGCTGGTCGCCGCGCGCAACGGCATCACGGTCGCCGAGCTGCTCCGGCTGAACCCCGGGCTGCCCCCGGCCGAGCCGTTGCCGGCCGGTACCCGTGTGGTGGTGTTCGCCGGTGTGCGGCCGGCGCAGCTGGTGCTGCTGTCACCCGCTGTCCCGACCACCTTGATCCTGAAGGAGGTACGCCGATGAGCCGCAAGCCGGACCGGCTGAGCGAGCTGATCGCGCTGCACATCCGCAAGACCGATGCCGCGAACGGGTCCGCGCTGCGGGCGCTGCTCGCGGTGATCGGTGAGCAGGTCGACCTGGTGCACAGCGACCTGGAGCGGATGTACGACAACTGGTTCGTGGAGACCGCCGAGAGCTGGGCGGTTCCCTATCTGGGTGACCTGGTGGGCTACCGGCTGCTGCCCGGTCACGAGGAGGCGCTCGCGACGGCGACCACGGACCGGCTGGTGGCCCGGCTGGCGCCGCGGAGGGACGTCGCCGCGACGGTGGGTTCGAGACGGCGCAAGGGGACGCTGCCGACGCTGGAGGAAGTGGCGTCGTCGGTGGCGGACTGGCCGTCGCGGGCGGTCGAGTTCCATCGGCTGCTGCTGTGTGACCAGCCGGTCAGGCTGTACCCGTCCTCGGACGAGGCCGCGGTACGCCGGACACGGGGGGCGCCGGGGCTGGTCGACGTGCGCGACGACGTGGAACTGGTGGGGCTCGGCGGGCCGTTCGAAACGCAGGGCCACCTCGCCGGAGCCGCGCGCATAAGCTCGTCGCGGCGGCAGGGGCGGTACCGGCCGGCGAACGTCGGCGTGTACGTGTGGCGGCTGAAGCCGCAGCCGCTGACGTACGCGCCGGCGTACTGCATCGACCGGGCGCGCCACCAGTTCACGTTCTCGATCCTGGGCAACGACGTGCCGCTGGCGACGAAACCGGTGCCCGAGCCCTCGCCGGAACACATCGCGGGACGGGAGCACGTGCCGGCGCCGATCACCCGGCGCGAACTCGCTGACCGGCTGCCGGACTTCTACGGCCGGGACAAGAGCTTCGCGATCTGGCGTGACGGGCAGCCGGACCCGGTGCCGGTGAGCGACATCGTGGTGGCCGATCTGTCCGGCTGGTTCTACCGGGCGCGGCGCGGCCAGGTGGTCGTGGACCCGGAACTCGGTCGGATCGTGTTCGGGGCGCGGTCGGCGCCGCGGCGCGGCGTGTGGGTGAGCTACCAGTTCCTGCAGCCGTCCGCACTCGGTGGCGGGGAGTACCCGCGGGACGTGACGACGCCGGGTGCGGCGAAGGTGTACCGGGTGGGGCCGCAGGAGGAGTTCGAGCGGATCCAGCAGGCGTACGCGGCGTGGCAGGGCGACAACGCCGATGGCAACCAGCCGGAGGCGGTGATCGAGATCGCGGACTCCGGGGCGTACCAGGAGCAGCTGGAGTTCGTGCTGTCACCGGGGGACCGGCTGGAGGTGCGCGGAGCGGAGCGCAAGCGGCCGGTGCTGCGGCTGCTGGACTGGTACAGCAACCGGCCGGACTCGCTGCAGATCCGGGCGCTCTGCGCGCAGGAGGGCGACGACCGGCCGCCGCCACGGTTCGTGCTCGACGGGCTGCTGATCACCGGCCGCGGGGTCAGCGTGACCGGGCCGATGGGCGCGGTCGTCGTACGGCACTCGACGCTGGTGCCCGGGTGGTCGCTGGAGCCGCACTGCCGTGCCACGCACCCGGAGGAGCCCAGCCTGGTGCTGGAGAACACCACGGCGTGCGTGGAGATCGCGAACAGCGTCGTCGGATCGATCCTGGTGGTGAACGACGAGGCCGGGACCGATCCCATCAAGGTGTGCGTCAGCGACTCGGTGCTGGACGCGACCGGCGCGGACCGCGAGGTGGTGTCGGCGCCGGAATGCCGGCACGCGCACGCGGAGCTGACGGTGCGGCGCTCGACCGTGATCGGCGAAGTACACGCGCACGCGGTCCGGCTGGGCGAGAACGCCGTCTTCGACGGCCTGATGCACGTCGCGCGGCGGGGAATCGGATGCCTGCGGTTCTGCTACGTGCCGCCGGGTTCGCGGACACCGCGCCGCTACCACTGCCAGCCCGACCTGGTCCGGGAGGACCTGCGGCGGCTCGCCGAGTTCGGTGAGGTGGACCCGGCGGACCTGCCGCGGCTGCGCTCGCTGGAGGCCGCGCGGGTGCGGCCACGGTTCACCAGCCGTCGGTACGGGACGCCGGCCTACCTCCAGCTCGCGCTCTCGTGCGCGGTGGAGATCGGCCGGGGCGCGGACGACGGCGCAGAGCTGGGGGTCCTGCACGACCTGTTCCAGCCACAGCGGGAGGACAATCTGCGGGCGCGGCTCGCGGAGTTCACACCGGCCGGCATGGACGCCGGGATCGCCGCAGTCAACTGACACGGCGTCAATGGATCGCTCGGGAGGGAAGATGCACGGCGATTTCTCGCGCCGGACGTACCGGCCGGAGGAACACTATGTTGCGGTGGTCAGCCAGCAGGGACGGGTGCTGCTGGACGCCGAGTCCAACGAGCAGGCCGACCTCGGTCTGTCGGCCAACCGGTCACTGGCCGCCGACCTGATCGGCCGGCACGGCGGGCCCGGTGACGGCTTCAGGATCGCGTACAGCGCGGAGTCCGAGGGCGAGAAGGCTTCGCTCACCATCGCGGCCGGCCGGTACTACGTGGACGGCATCGCGGTCGACGCCACCCGCCCGGAGCCGTTGCCGACGGTGGACGAAAGCGGCGGTCGGCCGACTGACGCCGGCCACGACCACGCCGGGCGCACTCACCCGGACACCGCCGCGAAGAAGCCCGTCGCGGCGACGAGGACGGCGTCCGCACAGGCCGGGGCACCTGCCGGCGACGGCACGGGAGCCGGCCCGTGGACGTACTGGGACCAGCCGTACGCCCACCGCGATCTCGAGCGGGACGCCGACGAGCTGCCGTCCGGCCCGTTCCTGGCCTATCTGCGGGTGCACGACCGGCTGGTGACGGCCGTGCAGGACCCGCTGCTGCGGGAGATCGCGCTCGGCTCCGCGCTGCCCGACACCACGGCGCGGGTGCGGGTCGACTGGGAGGTGTTGCCGCTGGAGCTGGACAAGGGCCGGCAGCGTGATCCCGGGAGGGCGTTCGACGAGTGGGTCGCCGCGCAGCAGGACCGCACCTGCCGGCTCGCCGCGCGGGCCGAGCGGCCGGCGCGGGTCGAGGACGACCCGTGCCTGGTGGCGCCGGACGCGCGGTATGGGGGACCGGAGAACCAGCTGTACCGGGTGGAGGTCCACCGCGGCGGTGGGGCCGGCGAGGCGTCGTACAAGTGGTCGCGTGAGAACGGTTCGGTGGTATTGCCGCTGACCGCGATCGACGACGCGTGGGTCACCCTGGAGGCGCTGGGCCGCGACGACAAGCTCGACCTGGACGTCGGCACCTTCGTCGAGGTCTGCGACGACGCGTCCGTCGGGCGCGGTGAGATCTTCGACCTGCTGCAGGTGGTCGAGGTGGACCTGCCCGGGCGGCGCGTGCGCCTGTCGGCGGAACCGGACCGGACGGTCGGGCGGCAGCCGGGGCGGCATCCCTATCTGCGGCGCTGGGACCAGCTGGAGCGCCGTCGGCGCGGTGCGCCCAGGCTGGAGGGCGGTGCGGTGAAGCTGGCCGAGGGCGAGTGGATCGACCTCGAGGACGGGGTGCAGGTCTACTTCGCGCCCGGCGGGCGGTACGTGTCCGGTGATTACTGGACCTTCGCCGCCCGCACCCTCACCGGCGCCGTCGAGTGGCCCACGGACGCCGTGGGGCGGCCGCTGCTGGCCCGTCCGGCAGGCGTCGCCTACCACTACGCGCCGCTGGCGTGGATCAGCGGCGGCAAGGCCCAGGACCTGAGGAAGGTGTTCAGACAGCTCACGGCGTGACCGGCCGGTGGCTGGGCTCGGCATCGTGCGGCCACCCCGGACGGATCCCTGAACGGGGCTGGCCCGCGTCCGTCCTGCCACGGGGTGACGCCAGTGCCATCCGGCGTAGCGGCGGACCTGGTAGCCGTCCAGGCCGCATTCCTGCTTCGCGGTCTGGAAGCTCTCCTCGACAGCCCATCGGCTGCCCGCGCTGCGGATCAGCTCGTGCAGGGTGGTGTGGGCCGGGCAGTAGGCGATGTAGTAGGAGATCTCCTAGGGCTTGCCGACACTGCGGCGGGCGAGGAGCCAGTGGATTCAGACAGCCCGGCGACACCGGATGCAGCGGAGCACCACGAAGGCGACGATCACCGGGGCAGGCACCCCGGAGTCCGGCGCCCTGTTCGGCTCGTCCGTCTCGGCCGCCGACATCAACGGCGACGGCTACAGGGACCTCGCGATCGGCGTCTACGGAGAGAAGATCAGCCAGGAGACGACCGAGGGCGGCGTCCACGTCCTGCTGCGGCAGCGCGAGCGGGATCACCGGCACCGACTCCCAGTGGCTCGCCCGCAACACCGCCGGCGTCCCCGGCGACGTCGCAGGGAACGACTGCTTCGGGGAGCCGGTCCGCCTCCGTGACACCAACCGCGACGGTACGGCCGACCTCTACGTCGGCGCCATCAACGGCTCGCTGCGCTTCCCCGGCACGTCGTCCGGCGTCACCACGACCGGTGTGACCGACGCCGACACCGAACTCATCTCGCAGTTCCCCGCTCCCCTGAAACGGGGCTTCGCCCCTGAACCGGGCCCCGTTTGGGGTACAGGGGGCGGAGCCCCCGACGGCAACGCCGAGGGCCGTACCCATGGCGGAGGGTCCAGGGGGGCGCAGCCCCATGGTGGAGTGTCTCTTCTGCGCACAGCGGTCGGAGTGAGTCGGCCACGGTGGTCGCCAACGCCGCCGCCATGCAGGCGGCCCGGCTGTCGCGTGGGGTGGGCGCCGGGTTCCACGGCTCCGCCCACCCCCGCGGCGGCCCGCCCCACTGGACGCACGACAGCGCGAAACGGGTGATGGGCTGGATGGTCGACTCCCTGGAGAGATCAGGTCGCGTTCCGCCCGTCGAATACGAAGCCGGCTACGACACCGAATCCACGAAGTCCCAGGTCATCGCCACAACCTGAGATCTTCACCGAACCCGGGGCGGTTCAGACCGTCCCCTGCTGGGCTCGATGCAACCGGGCGTAGCAGCCTGCCACGCGGATCAGCTCTGCGTGCGTTCCGCGCTCCACCACCCGTCCGCCTCGAATGACCAGAATCAGGTCCGCCTCCCTGACCATGCTCAGACGGTGAGCGATCACGACGCAGGTCCTCGGTGCGAGGAACCGGCGCAGGCTCCGGTGCAGCTCCTGCTCGGTGAGGGCGTCGTAGTGCGATGAGGCCTCATCCAGCACAACGATCGGGGGTGCCTTGAGCAGGACCCGGGCCAGGGAGAGACGTTGGCGTTCTCCACCGGACAGCCGTAGGCCCTGGTCTCCGATCACTGTGTCCAGGCCGTCGGGAAGCCGTTCGACGACCGGAAGAACCAGAGCGTCGCGACAGGCCTGCATGAGTTCGTCCGTGGAGGCTTGCGGGCGGGCGATCAGGAGGTTGGCTCGGATCGTGTCGTGGAAGAGAAACGTGTCCTGGGTGACCACCCCCACCGAGGACCGTACGTCTTCCAGGCTGAGGGCGCGTACATCGGTCCCTCCGATGAGTATCCGCCCCGCGGTCACGTCCCAGGTGCGGTTGAGAAGCCGGGCGAGGGTGGACTTACCCGATCCGGAGAGGCCCACGACCCCGACCGTGGCTCCAGGGTCGGCGGTGAAGTCCACGCCGAGCAGGGCCGCCTGATCTCCGGCGCCCGACGCCGGGCGCTCTTGTCCTCCCAGGGACGAGACCACAAGTTGATCCGATGGCGGATAGCTGAAGTGAACGCCTTGGAAGGTGATGCTGTACGACTGGGCCGCGGGGCGTCTGGGAAGTGGACGCGGCCGTGCCGGCTCTGCGATGCTCGGGACGAACTCCAGCACCTCGCGGATCCGGCTGAACGCCACCAGGCCGGCGACGAGATCGGAGCGGACCGCGGAGAAGGCGGCGAGAGGCGAGTACACACGGGCCATCAGCGCGACGAGCGCCACGACAGAGCCCACACTCAGGGAACCGTCGACTGCCAACTGCCCGGCTACCAGATAAGCAGCAGCCGTGATCAGACTCATCACCAGGATCACGGAGGCCGCGAGCGAGGCGGAAAGCACGGACATGCTCACCGAGACATCCCGGACCTGAAGCGCCCGGGTCCGGAACGCAGCCAGTTCGCGGTCTGCGCTGCTGAAGTTTCGTATCACCTCCGCACCGCCAGGGCTGAGGCGCTCGCCGACCAATGCGTCCAACTCGGCCTGGGCTGTGAGCTGTTGGCGACCGACGCGCTGCAGTGCTCGGGACAGCCGGGAGGTTATCGCCTGCATCATCGGTACGAGAAGCAGAGCCGCGACGGCAAGCCGCCACTCCACCGCCAGCATCACTGCCCCCGACACGACCAGTAAGACGACGGCCCCGCCTCCCACCGGCAGGGTCGTGGCGATGAGTTTCCGCAGACCTGCCAGATCACTCTGTACCCGGGAGACGATCGCACCCGTGCGGGAGGCCGTGAAGAAGCCGTGCGACTGGCGCTGGAGGTGGGTGAACAGTTCCTCTCGCAGATGCAACGCCACGTCCTCGGCGAGCCGGGTCGCGAACCGCCGCTCCAGCAGGAGGAGTCCGGCCTGGGCGAGGCCGAGCACGGCCAGTGCGCCTGCCAACGTCCACACCACGCTGGAGTCCCGCCCGAGAATTCCCTGGTCGATCAACTGCTGCCCGACGAGTGCGGGAGCGACCGACGCGATGGACTGCATCGTGACCAGCAGCAGAAGCACGGTGATGCGGCCCGTATAGGGGCGAAGTGAGCGCAACAGCGCCGCGTGGTTGTCTGGAGGCATCGGATACCGTCCCTCGGTCGGTGAGGTGCCAGGGTCACCGCTCCCGCGCTGAACGGGAGCGGCGACCCTGGCGTGCTGCTAGTAGGCAGGCTGCTCGGCGTAGCTGTCGTAGCAACCGATCGACCAGCCGCTGTGGATGGGGGAGGGCACGCAACAACCCCCAGTGCTGAGGTAGCTGGAAATGCCCTGGGCGTGGCCGTCGTCCGCGGCAGCCAGCCCCTGAAGGTCCAGAATGGACATGTGATTCACCTCCTCTCTGCGCTGGTGGGAACAGGACTCGGACCCGGCGCGACAGCCCGGTCCGAGGATTTGAGGGGAAGCAGGAACGGCAGGGAGATGAGCCGTTCCGCCTGTGTACCCGCGGCGCGGGCGGCAGCCAGGCCGAGCAGCACGCCCGCGGTTCCGGTGGCAAGGTCCATCGACATGCGGAGCAACTGCGTTCCGGGGAAGGCCAAGTGCCCCTCCCAGTCCAGGGCGTGCCAGTCGAAACCGGCAGCCTGTTGCTCGGCGCAGGCGGTGTCGACGTTGCGCCGGGCGGCGTTGAACAGCACCAGGCCCGCGAGTCCGGTGAAGAGCCCGGGGAACACGCAGTAGGCGGGCGCGGCCGCACGCCGGATCGCCGCGAGGTCTGCTTCGAGATCCGGCTCGGACCGGCAGGCCAGATAGCGCTGGAGCGCGAAGCCGAGGCCGACACTGCCCGCGTCCAGATATGGCATCTGCCGGAAGCCCTCGTTGATGAACAGCGCACCGGACTCGTCACGCACGCATCGGCGCAGGTCCTGCCGCAGGGCCCGCTCGGCCGAGTCGAGCCACTGTGCGTCACCCGTCTCCTCGAAGACGGCAGTCAAGAACAGCGCCGGCCCGGCGGAGCCGTGCATCAGTCCGGCCCGTGGATGCTCGCCACCGCTCGTCTCAGGGACGTCGGTGATCTCGCCCAGCCTCCCGCGTACGGACTCTGCGAGATCCATCGCGTATTGGGCGTACTTGTCCTCACCGCACTGCCTGGCGAAGTACAGCCAGTTCAGCCCCGCACCGGAGAGACCGTCGAACAGTGAAAGGCCTGCATCGCTGGTACGGATCCCCGACGGCCGTGGAAGGGTGTCGAGAGCAGCGTCCCCATGGCCGAGCTCCCACAGTGCATGGGCGATGCCGTGCCGGCCGTTGTAGAAACCAGGCGCGGTCCCGGCGCCGTCATGGGTGGCCCTGTCGAGCAGCCAGCGTTCCGCCGAGGGCACCCGTTCGGCGCCGACCGACCGCAGAGCCCACAGCACACCGGCCGCCCCGTACGCCATTCCCAGCCCGCCCGGCGGGTCATCGAACTGCGCGATGTCGCCGGGGAAGAACCGGTCGTCGCGCCCTGGGCTCGCGCTGTCCCGCACGGCGCGGATCATTGACGCCCGCGCAGCTGGCCAGGCGTCCTCGGCCAGGCTGATCACACGAGGGGAGGCCGGAGCGGGGCTGCGGCTCCCCAGTTCCGCGAGGGCGTCGTCGAACCACGTGCGTGGTGCGCCGAACCGATCCGCGATGACGTCGGCCAGGTGGCTCGCCTTGCGACTGCTCAACTGCAGGAGTCCGGTCATCGGCGCGAACACCGCCAGTTTGAGGGCGGCGAGCGCGTACTCGTCCACTGCGGTGCCCGAACGTCCGGAAGGAGCGACGAACCCGGAGTTCGCCACCACTTGGCGACCGTCCTCCTCGGTGAACCATCCGCCTTCGAAATCGATCAGCCGGATCCTGTCGTCCCCGGCTGCCTCCTCATCCGGTGAGGGGTACAGGACGTTGTGCATGTGGAGGTCGCCGAAGACGACTCCCCGGGCGTGCATGGCCCGCACCGCGTCCGCGACGCGCTGCCACACGGCCATCGCCCACTCCCGGTACTCCGCCAACTCATCCTCTGCGGGGGCGAGGTGACGCATCAGCGGATTGCGGCGACCGCACGCGCTGTAGAGGGGCTCACCGGTGACGAATTCCTCGACCAGGAACTCGTGCCCGGCAGCACGGTGGTAACCCATGAGCCGGGGAACGGACGGCAGCCCGCGCAGCCGCTCCAACAGATTCCTCTCGCGCCGCAGTCGGGTCACGGCGTCGCGACCCGCCGTGTCCAGTCCCGCGTGGGGCCGCCCTTCTTTCACGGCGACGCGGGTACCACCTTGCGCCAACCGGCCTTCGTAGACGCCTCCTCCGTTGGAGTAGTGCAGAGCCGCATGGATGCGGAAGGGCAGGCTGTCGACGCGCTCGGCGTTGCGGCGGTCGAGCTGCGGGCGAAGGAAGTCCGGCAGAGTCGCCCAGTCGGGCAAGGTGAACACCGGCCCTCGGGTGTCCGGGACGAGCGTGCCGTCCGGAGCTTCGATCGCCCCCACCTCGCGCCCGTCCGCCCCGCGCACCTTGCGCGGCACGAACGCCCCGTAGCGTACGTAGACAGGCCCGTCCTGCCAGCGCAGATCACTGAGGATGTACGGGCCCGGAACACCGTGCAGCAACTCACCGAGTTCGGTCACCAGCGATTCCAACTCTCGCTCACCGGTGGGATAGACCGTGATCAGCTTCCCGCTGCCCGCCCTCTCTCCATACTTGGCGTTGCGCTCCCGGTACTCCCGCAGACCCGGTACGACTTTGAAGGTGACACTCCGGGAGACACAGTGGTCGAACGCCTTGCGCACCACTTCCTCGGCAAGACTCTGGGTGGCGGTGACATGGATCTTCCACCCCTGAAGGGGCAGTCGCACCGCGGGAGGCCGGTAGTTCACCCAGCCTCGGCTCACCTCGCGGTGCCATCCGACGGGAGTCTCGGTGGCGCGGAGCGGCGCGAACAGCTTCGCGTCGGCAGTCACGACGTCGGCCCGGTCGTAGAACCGCGGGTCAGTGGTGCAGAAGGCCTCATAGAGGGCGTCCACTGCCCCTCCTTCCGTCAGATGGCATGGGATCGCGTTCCGTTCGGCTCGGAGCTACCGGGGACTGGGGAAACAGGTGTCCACGAGTCAGGCCCCGCGGCTGAGTCCCTGATCCGAACCCCAAGGCCGTCGAGGCGGCGGTCCTTCTCTGCGTTGGCTCATTGAGGCTCGCTCCATCGAGTTCGGCGGCCGGCGCATTGTTCAGCAGCACTGGTCAGACGACTGCCCCCTCAAGCCGCCTTGCCTCCGACGGTCAGCCGGTGAGGGGTGGCGGGAGGTCGTGAGATGCCGGTGGATCCGGGTGCAGGCCCTGTGCAGCAGTTCGCGTTCGAGTTGCGCCAGCTGCGCGCCGAAGCCGACGGGTCGACCTACCGGGTGATGGCTCGGCGGGCCGGGTACGGGGTGACGGCGCTGTCGCAGGCTGCACCAGCACCCGGCGCACGCGCCGAACCTGCTGCTCCGCTGCCGTGGCGGACGCGGACGTCCCGGACGGCGGTGCCGTCAGCTGGCGACGGCCACCCCAACAGGGTCGGGCGTACAGACTTGATCACGTGATTCTCGCCCTCCGAATGATGTCGACTGCCGCTGTCCCCCCACGGGTTGAGCCCGCCGAGAGCTGACCTGAACGACTCTTGCTCTGTCTTGGAGGGGCAACAAGGGTGAACGTTGTCCGGGACATGTCCCGGACAGGACAGGCGGGATGACGTGCGGCTTTACTCGTGTCCTGGACACAAGGGATGGAGCGGTACATGGGGGAGCGGTCCCTTCCACCGGACCCGGCGACAGCAAGAGACGCGGCGGAGTACGTGGCGCTGTTACGCGTGTTGAAAGAGTGGTCCGGCTTGACCTACCGAGAGTTGGAGAGCCGAGGCGAGGCAATGGGGACGGCCCTGCCGCGCAGCACCGTGGCGAACATGCTGCAGCGGCCGGTCCTTCCGAACGAGCACCAGACACTGACGTTCCTACGCGCCTGCGGCTGCTCGCCCGCCGAAACCACGGGGTGGCTGACCGCGTACAAGCAGATCGCCTCTCCCGATGGCGCCCGCGTGCGCGTCATGCCACAGCGCGTCGTGCCACAGGAGGACGAGACGGCGCCGGTGGTTACGCCCTCGTCGGGTGGTGCGGAGGTACCGCTGCCGGAAGGCGACGCCGCGAAGAGCGCACCGCGGTCGCTCGCCCACCGTCCACGGCCGCGTACCGGTGTCGTGTTCGCCGGCCTGACGGCGTTGGCGATAGCCGTGGCCGCGGTGATCGTCGGCCTTCGGGAGGCGGGCGACGACGAACACCCCCGAACGGCACGCCACGCGGCGCCGAGCGTGCCCGCCGACGCACCGAAACCTCCGGAGCCCGGGCCCTACAGGATCCGTGTTGCCCACTCGGGGCTGTGTCTTACCGAGAAGGCAGGCACGGATCACGGGCGGGTCTTCCAGGCCTCCTGCACGGACACGGTTCCCCGCTTCTCACTGGAACCCGCAGGCAAGGGCAGGTGGCGGATAGCCACCGACCACCCTGTGTTCGGCCCCGGATGCATGGGTGTGAGAGGTCAGGACCGCGCGATCGGCGCGTCGATGGAGAACGCGGTGTGCGGCAAGCGAGGCGACGCCGAGGCGTTCACCCTGGAACGGACCACCGCCCCGGTCCGCGGTTTCCGACTGCGCCCACGGCACACCAACCTGTGCCTCGGCATCCGCGAGGGATCGCGGGACCGGTGGGCAGAAATTCACCAACTGCCCTGCGCGCGTGAGGGTGTGGCGGACGTCTTCGTGTTCGACGCGGCCAAGAGTTGAGCGGTTGGGCGGCTCTTCATCGTGTGTCCGGCCGCCGGTACCCGTCCCGCCACCGTGGGCACCTCCGACGTGATCCGCTCACGGGACGGCCTG
The DNA here is from genome assembly GCF_053594495.1 of Streptomyces sp. NPDC001920. Taxonomy (NCBI): domain Bacteria; kingdom Bacillati; phylum Actinomycetota; class Actinomycetes; order Kitasatosporales; family Streptomycetaceae; genus Streptomyces; species Streptomyces sp. NPDC001920. The sequence goes on along the minus strand of NZ_JBSFEP010000037.1, from coordinate 4,016 downwards.
GACCGGCTCACCATGCTCGATCAGATACGCGGCCAACACGCCGCCTTGAACGCGCCGCGCTCGCGGGTGCAGCCGATGCGGTCGGCCTCCAGACCGGGTGAGGCGCGTGGAGCCGATGTGAGCCGACCGTTGCACTGATGTCCGAGCGGGGACTCGGGGGACATGGCCCGCACCCGGCTCAGGTTCCGGGGAGGATACGGCGCGTTTCGTAGGCCCACATCGCGATCTCGCCCCGGTTGTGGGCGCCGAGTTTGGCCATCAGGCTGGCCAGATGCGTCTTCACCGTGCTGAGGCTGATGTGCAGTGCGTCGGCGATCTCGGTGTTGGTCAGCCCGCGAGCGTGCCGCCCACGAGAACGTGGTCGGGCTCGGTCTCGCGCAGGGCCCTCAGCAGGCCGGGCGCCATGTCGGCTCGGCAGCGTGGGTGACGAACGGGTCCGCGACCTCGTCGCGGATATCGCGACTGGCCACGATCTGACTTGCCAGGTAGAGCGGCATACGCCGGGCAGCGGGCGACCACTGGCCCGCTTTCTCCGTCAGTTTCGGCAAGGCGGCGTAGCCGGCCGAGTAGACGCCACCCTGGTGGTACGGGCGGGAGGCCAGGTCGTCCCAGCCTGGATCCCGCGGGTGCGGGCCGACTGCTTCGAGCAGGCCGGGTGCCGCCCGCCAGGGCGGCCCATCGGCTCAGCAGAGGCGCCGGAAGCGGCCGACCGCGCGAGCGAGTTGACGCTGCGCGACCTCAAGACCATGCAGCAGAGCTGACGCCCGCCACACCCGCCACACCCGCGACGACCCAGGGACGCGACTTCTGTGGGGCGTCCGCGTGCACGCCGCCGGTACGCCAGCTCTGGTCATTTGCTCCGAGCGTGATCGTCCGACCGGAGCTGGTGCTGCGGAGAAGGTACCGGGGCATGCAGTTCACCGGACGCCACTGCCAAGACTGCTTTTCCGGAGACACGGCGTCCACGGAGGGCCTCAGCGGCCTCGACGAAGCGGTCCCATGGTCCTTGCCAGCCGATCTCGACGGTGAGGGCCCCCTCAGCGGCCAGTTCAACAAGAACGGCCAGGTCCGCGCCGACATCGCCTTCTATGACGAAGGAGGTCAGCGACTTGGCCGGACCGACGGTCGCATACGGCGGAAAGACCGCCGGCTCCCCGGATGTCCAGCCGATGCTCTGCACGCTGCCCCCCGGAGTGAGCAGGTTCCATGCCGCGACCAGTTGAGGGCCGCCGACGCTGTCGATGACCACGTCGACCGGTTGCTGAAGTTCCTCCAGCCCGATCAGCACTTCGTCGGCGCCGATCTCGGCCAACCCCTCCCCTCGAGCTGCCGAGCCCACGGACGCGATCACATGGGCACCGGCCCGCGCCGCCAGTTGGACGGCGAACCGGCCGACCCCGCCGGAGGCCCCGGTGACCAGTACCCTCTTGTCCGGTCCGAGCCCGGCGGCCCGCAGCGAGCGCAGTGCCGCCACTCCGGCGACGGGCAGAGCCACCGCCTGCGCCAGGTCCATGCTCTTCGGCACCTCCGCGAGCGCAGCCACGTCGATCGCGACGCGCTCGGCGAACGCTCCCGAGGTCAGGGCCACCACTGGGGTGCCCACCGCGGGGCCGGTTCCGTCGGCTGCGGCCTGAATGACCACTCCCGCCGCGTCCGAACCGAGCACCGCACCAGCAGGGATCCGCCCGGAGCGGGCGTCGTTGAGGTCGCCGTAGTTCAACGACGCGTGGGAGACGTCCACGAGGACCTGGCCCGGCCCGGGCACGGGGTCGGGCACCTCGGCGAGGCGGACGGCCGCGGATGCGGACGGATCGACGACGAGTGCACGAACAGACATGTCTTCCCCTTGGTTCATGACTTGTAACAGTAGTCATCATCGATAACCTTGCTGGTCATCGGAAGGAGGCACTTTCTTGTCACGCAGTCACACCCGTGTTACACAAGCGCTGAGGGACGAAGCCTGCCCGGTCACCGAGGTGCTCGACCGCGTGGCGGGCAAGTGGAGCATCGGCATCCTGATCGCCGCCGCCCACGGCCCGGTCCGCTTCACCGAACTGGAACGCGCCATCAAAGGCATCAGCCGGCGGATGCTCACGCTCAACCTGCGCAGACTGGAGCGGGACGGACTGCTTGTTCGCACGGTGTATCCGACCGTGCCACCCAAGGTCGAGTACAGCCTCACACCCATGGCCCAGGAGCTCCACGCTTCGCTGACCGGGCTGGTGGGGTGGGCCGAGCGGCATCGGTCCACCATCGCCGAGGCGCGCGCCGCTTATGACACCGCGGCGGAGCAAAGACCCGACGCCGACTGAACAGGGACGGCCCGCGCCGCTGCGAGCCCGCAACAGCCGGCGGGGAGGGCGATGAGCCCGCCATCCACGTCACCAGACCTGCACGATCGGTGTGGCGCGTGACCGGCCGTCACGCGGCGGAGGGGCGCTGCTCTCTGGACGCGTTGCCGAAGGCGCGGTGAGCACGGCGAGTCCGGTCCTGGCCTGGATGAACCAAGGCCAGGACCGAGCCTGCCGCCGCGAGGGGTGCTGTCGGTGGCGGCTATGAGACTGGACGGATGAACGGAGACGAGCAGCTGCTGAACGGCCGCGTCTACGGCCACGACCACGACGACTCAACCCCGGCCCGCTCCCGAACCGGACCTACGCCGAACTGGTCGGCGGACCGCTGGAGCGCACGCCGCGCTCGGGCCGGCGCCGACGCGCTTGAGGCGGTGGCGGTGCTCTCGATCCGCAGCATCGCGCGGCTTCGAGGTAGGCGAAGCCGTCGGCATCTCCTTCCCACTCACCGGGCCCCGTTCCCTGTTCCAGGACGCCTTGTACCCCGCCGGTGAAGAAGCGCTCAGCCTTGATGCCCCACCCCCCGACGTCGTCCGGCACATTGAAACCGCCACATTCATGCCACACCCTGAGTTCGGGCCGGGCAACCCATGAGCATCTGGCCCTCCCACCCGGCGGGCACACTCCCTCCTCGAGCGCGCCCGCGCTGCGACGCTGCGATCCGGGACCGAGTCGCCGCCGTCGTCGACGTCGGCCTGGCGGCCGGCACCGTCACCGTGTTCGTCATGACCAAGGACGGCTGCCTCCACCGCCGCCACCTGCGCGCTGAGCCCGCCGTCACCTCGCCCTCGTCCAGCGTGGCCGCCGCCGCGAACCCGGCCTGGACGAAATGATCGTGAAGACCGCGCTCGCTGCGCACTGCACCGACATCACCGAGGCCCGCACCGAACGTGGTGAGGAACCCGACTACCGCCTCTACACCGCCTGTTGGGCACCCGCCGCCGCGCCGCCCGCCCGAAGGCGGCAGTCTTCGGGCGGGACAGGAGGCCGGCCGCCAGCCCCGGCCGCACCCTTCGTGCCGCTTCAGGCGGGGGAGTGGGACATACCGCGCGTACCACTGCGCCACGGCCGCGCCGTCATCGCCATCGCCGTGCTCACCGCCCGGCTGCGCACCACACGCCGCCCCGGCCGCCCGTGTACGACCGGGCTGCGCACCAGCCGACCACGCCAGCCGAGCAACTGCCCCTCTTCGCCCAGGAGCAACGGCCCAGCCGGGCCGCCCGGCGGTCGACATCGCGGTCCTGCGCACCGACCTCGAGGCCCCGCGGCTGACCGCTGAACAGCTCGGCTGCCTCAGCAGCGCCGGGCAGTATCTCGCCGCACTGCGCAAGGACGCTACGGACGGTCTTCAGTTGTGATCAAGCAGGTAAGCCGCCGCACGGCCTCCTGCCCTGGCGCTTCCGACCCCACTGCCGTACCACTTTCGCGCCCTGCGCGAGCGCTGACCGCATTTCCCCAGGTCACCACGGAGTCTCGGGGCTGTGGTGGATCGTCACAACCCTCTTCTCTCCTCCGCTCACTGATTCCTAATGCGGTCTGTCAAGCAGTATGAGCGGTGGGTGGGACGGGATTGTAGGTCCGTCCGTCGCGGAGGAGGGCCCAGAGGACGTTGACCCGGCGGCGGGCCAGTGCCAGGACGGCCTGGATGTGGCGCTTTCCTTCGGC
>NZ_JBSFEP010000036.1:0-50997 GCF_053594495.1 Streptomyces sp. NPDC001920 | reverse complement strand
ACGAGGGCTTCCGCCCGGCACGCCGAGAGCACGCACCATACGCCGCGGGGCCCGCCCTCCGGGCGGACGACGGGACTTTGCGGACACGACCTAGTACTGCGCCTGGAGGTGCTCCCAGAACCCGTCCCGCAGGGCCCGCCGCAGATCAGCCTGCCCGCGCAGTGAGTACTGGAGCAGCCCCTCCGCCTCCACCAGCAGATCCTGGTCGACCGACCCGGGCAGGTACGGGTGGCCGGGCAGCAGTTCGACGAGTGACTCACGCCCCCGGGCGGCGAGCCACTTCGCCGCGATCTGTGCGCCGACGAACCGCACGTCCTCGCGGGTCGGCCGGGCGCCCGCCGCCTCGTACGCGGCCGCGGTGCGCCGGGAGACGTACGGCTTGAAGAAGTCGAGGTCGAAGGTGCGCTGGCTGTCGACCTCCCAGAGCAGCGGTTCGGCCTGGTTGCGGCCCTCGGGCGCCTCGATGCCCCACAGGTGCACCCGCGCGCCGTACCCCTGCGCGGCCTCGACCGCCGACACCAGGTCCTCGTCCCCGCCGAGCAGGGCCGCGTCGCTGATGGCGCGGTGCCGGGCCAGTGACTCCAGGTCGGTCCTGATGAGCGAGTCGACGCCCTTCTGCTGGTTGTTGGCGTTGAGGTTGCCCAGCCTCACCTTCACGTCGGGAAGCTCGGCGATCGACTGCTGTTCCGCCGTGTGGATACGGCGGCGGGCGCCGTCGTACCAGTAGACCCGCAGCAGCCTGCTGTCCGCGAAGATCGTGCGCGCCTTGTCGATGAGCGCCTCGATCAGCCCTTCGGCGTCCAGATCGAAGGCCCGGCGGTCCTCCGTCCCGGCGACCAGCCGGCCGGCGGCGGCGTAGAGATAACCCGCGTCGACGAAGATCGCATGGGTGGAGGGCGTCTTCGCCACCTCGGCGAGCATGCGTTGCAGCAGCTCGTTGGTGCGGTCGATGCGGGCGCCGAGCGCCGCGAGGTCGTCGTTCATCGTCTCCATTGTCCCGGCGGTCACGCTGCGAACACAACCGGTCCCGGTCCGTCTCGTCCTATCCCTCGACGACCGCTTACCCGTCAGTAGTTAGTCGTTCGAAAAATTTCTTTAGCGTAGGGAATGTTTGTAACGCACGGCTGGTTGCATACATGTGTAACGCAGTAGTTCTCCTCAGGAGGATGACCGGACGAAGGGAGAAGCCATGCGCTTCGAGATCATGCGACTCGACGAGGTCGACGGCACGGCCGTGGACAGCACCGTCGTGGACGCCGCCTCCGTCAACCGGATCGTTCAGCAGGCCGCCGCGATCGGCCAGCGGCTCTGGATCCGCCCGACCGAACCCACGACTTCGTGATGTCGTAAGTCTTTTTCCTTGATGCTTCAGGGCCCCGTACGGCAGCGACGCCGTGCGGGGCCCTTGTGCGTGGGCGGCGCGATCACGGGCAAGGCAGCCCTCGGCCTCCGCCGTCACCCTCCCCTGATCACCTGGGTCACCCCGTTGATGATCTGCTGCACGGCGATCGCCGACAGCATCATGCCCGCGAGCCGCGTCACGAGGACCACGCCGCCGTCCTTGATGACCCGGATGATCAGCAGCGAGTACCGCATCACGAGCCACAGCACGACATGGATGGCGAGGATGGCCGACCACACCGACACCTGGGTGGCCGTGCTGTCGGCCTTCTGCACGGCGAGGATCACGGAGACGATCGCTCCCGGCCCGGCCAGCAGGGGCATGCCCAGGGGTACGAGGGCGACGTTGACGTCCTTGGTCTGCTTCGGCTCGTCCGTCTTGCCGGTGAGCAGGTCGAGCGCGATCAACAGGAGCAGCAGCCCACCCGCGATCATCAGCGCGGGAACGGACACGTGCAGGTAGTCGAGGATCTGGTGGCCGAGGAGCCCGAAGATCGCGATGACACCGCCGGCCACGCAGACGGCCTGGAAGGCCATCCGCCGCTGCACCTTGGCCGGGCGGCCCGCAGTGAGCGCGAGGAAGATCGGGGTGATCCCGGGCGGATCCATGATCACGAAGAGGGTCAGGAAGAGGGAGCCGAAGACGGCGAGGTCGAACATGGGTGATGGGCCTTGCGACGTGGGTGGTTCGCGCGGCGGGCAGGCAGGAGTGGTACCGCTGTGCCGCTACCGCTGTGGGCAGACGTTCCGCTGGGCCCCGAGCCCTCAGGGCAGGGGGGAAGGAACGGGCGGGCACGACCGACGGCGTCGGGTGCCTCTGAACGGACGGGAAGGCGACCTAGTCCCCGCCGGTCCCCGGCACGGGAAACGCGCCGGTCGCCCGCCGCGTGATCTCGCCGTACACCTCGGGATCCGTGGTGTACTCCCCGAGCGCGCACGTCTTGCGGCTGCCGTGGTAGTCGCTGGACCCGGTCGTCAGCAGCCCGAGCTCCTTGGCGAGCCCGCGCAGCCGCGCGCGCGTGTCGGGATCGTGGTCCATGTGATCGACCTCGATGCCGTCGAGCCCGGCCGCGGCCATCTCGGCGATCGCGGCCTCCGGAACCGTACGGCCCCGCTTGCTGGCGGCCGGGTGGGCGAAGACGGCGACACCGCCCGCGGCCTTGATCAGCCGGATCGCCTCGAACGGGTCGGTCTCGTGCTTCTCCACGAAGGCCCGGCCGCCGTCGGCCAGCCAGTCCTCGGTGAAGGCGTCGCCCACGGTCGGTACGACTCCGAGTTCGACGAGCGCGGAGGCGACGTGCGGCCGGCCGACCGAGCCGTCACCGGCGATCCGCAGCACCTGCTCCCAGGTGACAGGCACGCCCAGCGCGTTGAGCTTGGCGACCATGCCCTGGGCGCGGGGCACCCGGTCGTCGCGCACCAGCTCACGCTCGGCGAGCAGCGCGGGCTCCGCGGGATCGAAGAGGTAGGCCAGCATGTGCATGCTGATGCCGTCGACACGGCACGACAGCTCGGCGCCGGTGACGAGGGTGAGCCCCTCCGGCAGCGCGGCGATCGCCTCGGCGTGTCCGCGGGTGGTGTCGTGGTCGGTGAGCGCCACGACGTCCAGTCCGACCGCGGCGGCGCGCCGCACCAGCTCGGCCGGGGTGTCCGTGCCGTCGGAAGCGGTGGAGTGGGTGTGCAGGTCGATACGCACGCGAACTCCAGACGACGAAACGGAAGAGGCCGTTCAAGCGGAAGGGCCCGTTCGAACGGAGAGGGCCGCTCCAGGATAACCGGATTTTCAACGACCCCTGTCACACCCGCACGGCCGAGCACCCCTTACATCCAGGCGACCTACGGCTCCATCAGACGCGGCGACAACGCCCCGCACGGCACCAGGTCCAACTCGGGCCCCGCGTCCCGCAGATCGGTCAGCACCATCTCGTCGTACATCAGCAGCCCGGACTGCTCCGGCCACACGACCGCCCACAGCCACATCCCGAGCGCCTCCCCGGCGAAGACGGCACGGTCGCCGGGAGTGCCGGAGACATGCCACAGCGGGGTCGGACGGCCGGCGGCGAGGACCTTGGCCTGGGGCGGCTTCTCGACGTTCAGGTACGGCCCCGGATCCGGGCCGTCCATGCCCGCGTAGCGCGCGCCGAGACCGACACCGAGTTCCTCGGCGACCAGGATCAGTTCGCCCATACCGCCGAGCGGACCGGGTCCGGAGCAGGCGACAGCCGTCGCCCGGCCTCCACTGCGGTCGTCGCCGGCACTGGCGACCCCGGTGAACAGCCAGCCGATCGGCAGCGGCCACGGCATCCACACCGGCACCTGGGTGCGATGCACCACGACACCGAGGGCCTCGACGCTGGGCGGGATCACGGGCTGCACCGGGTGGACGGTGCCGTGCACGTCACACTGCCAGGCGTCGGCGAAAAGTCCGGGAGCCCTGACCCGGCCACCACACTTCGGGCAACTGGGTTCGCCCCTCATAGGGCCCCACGGTCCTACCCCTTCCGCGTCACGTCAAGGACGATCACCCGTCCGGGCGGAACCCTTCACGAACAAATTTAGATGTAAATTGCATTAATTAGCTTGGCTAACATATTATGTGCAACTGCCAACCAGAACCGTGGGAATTGGAGAACGGACATGGACCCCCTCGACGCGGGAGCGGGCGGAATCCTGCGGCAGCCGAAGGCCGTGTGGGCGACCGCCGGCGCGTCCGTCGTCGCCTTCATGGGCATCGGACTCGTCGACCCGACCCTGCCGTCCATCGCGAGCGGTCTGCACGCCACGGCCGGGCAGGTCTCCCTGCTCTTCACCTCGTACTTCCTCATCACCGCCGTGGCGATGCTGCTCACCGGCTTCGTCTCCAGCCGGATCGGGGGCCGCCGGACCCTGCTGCTCGGCCTCGCCCTCGTGGTCGTCTTCGCCGGACTCGCCGGCACCTCCGGATCGATCGGTGAGCTGGTCGGCTTCCGGGCGGGATGGGGACTGGGCAACGCCCTCTTCGTCTCCACGGCCCTCGCGGTCATCGTCGGCGCCGCGGCCGGCGGCAGCGCGGCGGCCACCGTGTTCGCCAACTGACGGTTTTCAGCCACCGGTTGGTGAGGTTGCTCACGCCAGCGGGACGGACGCGCGGGTGGGATCCCGCAGGTCCGTCCCGCTCGTCAGCCAGCGCTCCTGCAGCGCCTGGGCGCCGTGCACCCGCTTCCAGGCCGCCTCGTTCGGGGTCATGGGCAGCAGGGGCAGGAAGTGCACGGGGCCGGCGGGCCCGTCCAGCTCCAGGTCCTCGACGAGGCCGCCCGGCTCGGCCACCAGGACCGAGGTGAAGGGAGCTTCGGGCCACAGCGGCTCGCCTACGTCCAGGGAGGCGCCGGGGGTCACGATCACACCCTCCACCTGCGGGGACGCGGCGAGCACGGCGAGTGGGCGCAGCACCTTGTCGGTGTCGGCGATGCCGGAGCGCACCGAGAGGACCAGTTCGGCGCGGGGGCCCTTGACCGGGTCGGCGACCATCGCCGTGGGGTCGTTCATGGGCTGCGCGGACATGCCGAGCGTGGCGTAGCGGACGATGTCGCCCTGCTGGAAGCGGAGCACCTCGATGCGGTCCGTACCGAGGAAGGTGACCGCCGCGCGCGCGTCCGGTTCGCCCAGCGCGGTGCGCAACCGGGCCTCGACCAGAGGAAGAACATCAGCCATGCCGCGAGCATAGAACTCGTCAGCACCCGGCAAAGCAGCGCCTTGACACTTCAGTCGGCTGATACTCTTGCCCGGTGTTCGGGGCAGCACGCAGAAGCGTCGCGATCGAGTCCCGACGCCTGATTGCGACTCCCCAACGGGGAACCCTGAACAGGGTATGGAACGTCCCTTACGAGGGACCGGCCGGAGGAGGTGGGGCTGTCATGGATCGAAGTCGACCGTGCAGTACCACTCGCTCTTCCCGCCACTGATGTAGCTGATTCGGCTGTTCCGCTCCGGCTGACCGCCGCCCTTTCACGCTTGCGTCCTTCCACGGAAGAGCACTTCGTTTCGCTTTGCCTGATCGGTCTGATCTGAACCAGCAACGAAGCCACCACCGCGACGGTGCGGTGCTCCCCGCTTTGTGGACGTGCCAAACATCCTGAGGTCAGGACGTCCCCATTCCGGGCAGTTCCACCCGTGCCGCGGCCCTCCCCCGCTTCGTTGCCCGTTGCGAAGGAGCCTGCTCATGTCGATGATCCGCGACCTGCGTGCCGTGGTCCGCCCGTCCCGCGTCTCGCTGCGCAAGGACAACGGCGCGTACGACACCACCCGCGACCCCGCGACCCCCTCCGCCGTCGTCGACTGTGCCGTCTACCGGGACGGCCGCCGGCTGCAGACCGACAAGCCGCTGACCCCGCACGAGGCGATGCGCCTGGTGCGGCGGGACGGTGGCTTCGTGTGGATCGGGCTGCACGAGCCGACCGAGGCCGAGTTCTCCGGTATCGCGAGCGAGTTCGGGCTGCACCCGCTGGCCGTGGAGGACGCGGTGCAGGCCCACCAGCGCCCGAAGCTGGAGCGCTACGACGACTCCCTGTTCACCGTCTTCAAGACCATCCACTACGTCGAGCACGACGAACTCACCGCCACCAGCGAGGTCGTCGAGTCCGGCGAGGTCATGTGCTTCACCGGCCGGGACTTCTTCATCACCGTCCGGCACGGCGGGCAGGGCTCGCTGCGGGCCCTGCGGCACCGGCTTCAGGACGACCCGGAGCTGCTCGCCAAGGGTCCGTCGGCCGTGCTGCACGCGATCGCCGACCATGTCGTGGACGGGTACATCGCGGTGGCCGACGCCGTGCAGGACGACATCGACGAGGTGGAGACCGAGGTCTTCTCGCCGGGGCGGAAGGGCACGCCGCGCGGCACGGACGCCGGGCGGATCTACCAACTCAAGCGTGAGGTACTGGAGTTCAAGCGGGCGGTGTCGCCGCTGCTGCGTCCCATGCAGCTGCTGAGCGAGCGGCCGATGCGGCTGATCGACCCGGACATCCAGAAGTACTTCCGGGATGTCGCCGACCACGTCGCGCGGGTGCACGAGCAGGTCATCGGTTTCGACGAGCTCCTCAACTCGATCCTCCAGGCCAACCTCGCGCAGGCGTCCGTCGCGCAGAACGAGGACATGCGGAAGATCACCTCGTGGGCCGCGATCATCGCCGTACCGACGATGGTGTGCGGGGTGTACGGCATGAACTTCGACTACATGCCGGAGACGCACTGGAAGTACGGCTACCCGGTGATCATGAGCGTCACCGTCGCCATCTGTCTGGGCATCCACCGCACGCTGAAGCGGAACGGCTGGCTCTGAGCGGGCCGGACCCCGCTGGTTAGGCTTGGGGCCATGACAAGCGAGCTGCTCGACCAGGCCCTCGTCGAGGAGGCCACGAAGAAGTCCGGGCTGATCTGGGTCAAGGGACCCGGTGTCCCGGCACGGGCGCTGTGGCACGTGTGGCACGAGGGTGCCGCGTGTGTCGTGGGTGACGGCCCCGGTGAGCAGCCGCTTCCCGGGCTGGCCGACGGCGTCGAGGCCGCGGTGACGGTCCGCAGCAAGGACAAGGGCGGCCGGCTGGTGTCGTGGTCGGCGAAGGTCGTGGAGCTCACGGCGGGTTCCGAGCCGTGGGAGGCCGCCGTCGCCGAGCTCAAGGGCAAGCGCCTGAACGCGCCTGACGGTGAGGCGATGCCCCAGCGCTGGGCACGCGAATGCCGGGTGCTGCGGCTGGAGCCGACGGGTGCGCTGGCGCCGCTGCCGGAGGGGTCGCTGTCCGAGGCCCCGCTGCCCACACCGGCGACGACCCGGGAGCCCGTGCCGGCTGCGGTGCCGCGCCTGCTGCTGAAGCGGCGCAGGCGGAAGTAGACGGGCACGGGAGCCGGGCGGCAGGGCAGTCCGGCCCCCGCCCCCTACGACGTCGGCAGCTGTTTGCCGTAGTCGACGGTCTCGTCCTTGGCCGGCTTCTCCAACGGGAAGTCCTCGCCCCAGGCGGAGAAGGTCAGCGTGCCCGCACCGCCCGCCCGGGTCAGCCGGAGGGGGTACGGGGTGCCCTTCAGGGAGACGTCGAGGGTGCCGCCGGAGCCGGCGTCGCCCGTGACACGGATGATGCGGGTGCCCGCCCGGTCGTGGTACCCGTCCTTGGCCAGGGTGCCGTGCAGGGTCAACAGGCCGTCGAGGAGGACTCCCTTGTCCGTGAAGCCACTGAACTTCTTGTACGACGGATCGCCCTGCGGCACCTTCACGTACTTGCCGCCCAGCTTGTCCACGGCGGCCGCATCCGCCCTGCCGTCGTCGCCCGCGTCGCTCCAGAAGCCGTCGTCGGCCTTCAGATACAGCTGCTCACCGATTCTGAGCAGCTGGAACGTCGATCCCTGCGCGGTGACCGACCCCGTCGCGCCGCCGGACTTCAACCGCATGTCGAGTGTGTATGTGCGTCCGCTGGTGACCACGTTCCCGGAGAGCCGCACCGCCTCGGCGGAGTCGGCGGCCGTACGGGTCTTGCGCTGGATCTCGGCGGCCGACAGCTTGCCGACGCCGTTGGTGCCCTCGTCGGGGTCCTCGCTGCATCCCGTCAGTGCCGTTCCCGACACCACCAGAGCGCACACGGCGCTCACCAGCGCGGCCCGGCGGGCACGGCCCTGCGCAATCGCAGTCACAGGCGGGGCTGCCTTTCTGTCGAGTGACGGGAGCGGCGTACCGCAGCGTACCGGCCCCTCGGGCCCACGGCGGAGCCAGTCCGTCCGGACCGCTCACCAGGGCGTATCGGATCCGGACGGGCTAGCCTGAAGCCCACCTGAGCGGGCAATTCGGATAGGCGGCGCAGCCAGCGAACACCCAGAGAAACAACAAGAGAACAGCAACCGCCAACACGGCGCACCCGCACGAAAAGGAGCCGCAGCCATGGCAGCCGGCGCCCCCCGGATCTTCGTCTCGCACCTCGTCGGCGTCGCCGCGTTCGACCCGAACGGCGACCAGGTGGGCCGCGTGCGCGATCTGGTCGTCATGCTGCGCGTCGGACGACGTCCCCCGCGCCTGCTCGGCCTGGTCGTCGAACTCTCCACCCGACGCCGTATCTTCCTGCCCATGACCCGCGTGACCAGCATCGAGTCCGGCCAGGTCATCACCACCGGTGTGCTCAACGTCCGCCGCTTCGAGCAGCGCCCCACCGAGCGCCTCGTCTTCGGCGAGCTGCTGGACCGGCGCGTCACCCTCGTCGAGACCGGCGAGGAGGTCACCGTCCTCGACCTGTCCGTGGGACAGTTGCCGGCCCGGCGGGACTGGGAGATCGACAAGGTGTTCGTGCGCAAGGGCGGCAGGAGCGGCGCCTTCCGGCGTGCCAAGGGCGAGTCGCTGACCGTCGAGTGGTCCGCAGTCACCGGCTTCTCCGCGGAGGAGCAGGGGCAGGGCGCCGAGAACCTGCTCGCCACCTTCGAGCAGCTGCGCCCCGCCGACCTCGCCAACGTCCTGCACCACCTCTCCCCCAAGCGCCGCGCGGAGGTCGCCGCGGCCCTCGACGACGACCGGCTCGCCGATGTCCTCGAAGAGCTCCCTGAGGACGACCAGATCGAGATCCTCGGCAAGCTCAAGGAGGAGCGCGCCGCCGACGTCCTGGAGGCCATGGACCCGGACGACGCGGCCGACCTGCTCGGCGAGCTGCCCGTGGACGAGCAGGAGCGGCTGCTGAACCTGATGCAGCCCGCGGACGCGGCCGACATGCGCCGTCTGATGGCGTACGAGGAGCACACGGCCGGCGGTCTGATGACGACGGAGCCGATCATCCTGCGCCCCGACGCCACCGTCGCCGACGCCCTCGCCCGCATCCGCAACCCCGACCTGTCCCCCGCACTCGCCGCCCAGGTCTATGTCTGCCGCCCGCCCGACGAGACCCCGACCGGCAAGTACCTCGGCACCGTGCACTTCCAGCGCCTGCTGCGGGACCCGCCGTACACCCTGGTCAGCGCGCTCCTCGACGAGGCGCTCGAAGCCCTGGAGCCGGACGCCGCGCTGCCGGTCGTCGCCGGGTTCTTCGCGACGTACGACATGGTCGCGGCGCCCGTCGTCGACGACTCGGGGTCGCTGCTGGGCGCGGTGACCGTGGACGACGTACTGGACCACATGCTGCCCGACGACTGGCGGGAGACCGAGTTCCATCTGGACGAGGACACCGGCGGGGAGGTGACGGCCCATGGCTCCTGACCGTGACGGCACACGCGAGCGCACGGCGTCCGGTGCGACCGCGGCCGGCCGCAGTCCCCGCGCGCGCCTGGACCAGCCCCGCCCGCCGCGCCGCCGGATCCTGCCCGAATGGGACCCGGAGGCCTTCGGGCGGCTGTCGGAGCGGATCGCCCGCTTCATCGGCACCGGGCGGTTCCTCGTCTGGATGACGGTCGTGATCATCGTGTGGGTGCTGTGGAACATCACCGCGCCCGGCGACCTGCGGTTCGACGAGTACCCGTTCATCTTCCTGACCCTGGCGCTGTCCCTGCAGGCCTCGTACGCCGCCCCGCTGATCCTGCTCGCACAGAACCGGCAGGACGACCGCGACCGGGTCAACCTGGAGCAGGACCGCAAGCAGAACGAGCGCTCCATCGCCGACACCGAGTACCTGACCCGCGAGATCGCCGCGCTGCGCATCGGGCTGGGCGAGGTCGCCACCCGCGACTGGATCCGCTCGGAGCTCCAGGACCTGGTGAAGGAGCTGGAGGAGCGGCAGGACGGCCATCGCGGGAACGGTCACCGGGAGCACGGTGTATTCCCGGCGGAACGGTCACGCGGACGTGACGTAGACGACCGCTGACAGGCTTTCCGGGGCATGGCTACCGGGCCGTACCATCGTCCTTATGGCTACGGAAGACGCGGTGCGCGAGGCACTGGCGACGGTGAACGACCCCGAGATCAACCGCCCCATCACCGAGCTGGGGATGGTCAAGTCGGTTCAGATCGGTGCGGACGGTGCGGTCGCGGTCACCGTGTACCTGACCGTCTCCGGCTGCCCGATGCGCGAGACGATCACGCAGCGCGTGACGGACGCCGTCTCCCGCGTCGAGGGCGTCACCCGCGTCGACGTCACACTCGACGTGATGAGCGACGAGCAGCGCAAGGAGCTGGCGAACGCCCTGCGCGGCGGCCAGGCCGAGCGTGAGGTCCCCTTCGCCAAGCCGGGCAGCCTGACCCGGGTGTACGCGGTGGCCTCCGGCAAGGGCGGCGTCGGCAAGTCCTCCGTCACGGTCAACCTGGCGGCTGCGATGGCGGCCGACGGTCTGAAGGTGGGCGTCGTCGACGCCGACATCTACGGCCACAGCGTGCCGCGCATGCTGGGCGCCGACGGCCGTCCGACCCAGGTCGAGAACATGATCATGCCGCCGTCGGCGAACGGCGTGAAGGTCATCTCCATCGGCATGTTCACCCCGGGCAACGCCCCGGTCGTCTGGCGCGGCCCGATGCTCCACCGCGCGCTCCAGCAGTTCCTCGCGGACGTGTACTGGGGCGACCTGGACGTCCTGCTCCTCGACCTCCCGCCCGGCACCGGCGACATCGCCATCTCCGTGGCCCAGCTGGTCCCGAACGCCGAGATCCTGGTCGTCACGACCCCGCAGCAGGCGGCGGCCGAGGTCGCCGAGCGCGCCGGGTCCATCGCCGTCCAGACCCACCAGAAGATCGTCGGCGTGGTCGAGAACATGTCCGGCCTGCCCTGCCCGCACTGCGGCGAGATGGTCGACGTCTTCGGCACGGGCGGCGGCCAGATCGTCGCCGACGGCCTGACCCGCACGACCGGCACGAACGTCCCGGTCCTCGGCAGCATCCCCATCGACGTCCGCCTGCGCGAGGGCGGCGACGAGGGCAAGCCGGTGGTCCTGACCGACCCGGACTCCCCGGCGGGCTCGGCGCTGCGGGCGATCGCGGGCAAGCTGGGCGGCCGGCAGCGGGGCCTGTCCGGCATGTCGCTGGGCATCACTCCGCGCAACAAGTTCTGATTCCCGGACGAAGAGGGGCCCGTTCCGCCGAACGGGCCCCGTCCACGTGACCCCGCCTTCGCGCGGGGACGACAGACCCTAGGCGTACGCCGAGATGTCCTTGATCACGGCGAAGCCGAGCCCGTACGCGCTCATCCCCCTGCCGTACGCGCCCACGTGCACCCCCGCCTGCGTGGACCCGGCGAGCACCCACCCGAACTCGGACTCCCGGTAGTGGAAGGGCGTGGGCACGCCGTCCACCGGCAGGGACAGCGTCGACCAGTCCGGCCCGTCGAGGTCGTCGGCCAGGGCCCACGCCGTCTCCGTCTGCTGGTCCAGCCAGTCGTCCCGCAGCGAGTGGTCCATCTGGCCGGGCCAGGTGAAGGACAGCAGTCCGACTCCCGCCAGCCACGCCGCCGACGACACCGACGTCGCCTCCAGCAGCCCTGTACCGTCCGCGCTTCGCCGGGACGGATTCGCCGCGACGGTGACCACCACCGCGAACTTCTCCCGGTCCTCCGTCCCCTCGTTACGTACGGAGGGCTCGTCACCGTGCCCGATGGAACCGTGTTCCACGGCTCCGTCGGCCGCCATGCCGACCTGCATCAGCCAGCGCGGCCCCGTGAACGCCTCGTCGAGGCCGTACCACGGGAAAGGCGCCAGCAGGTAGCCGTCGACCGTGCGCCGGGCGGAGGGGACCTGCTGTCCGCTCTCCGTGGCCGGTGCCTGCGCGACTGACCGACTCGTCGTCTGACTCGTCGTCTCCATGTGCCCGGACGCCTCCTCGTTCTAGCCGGACCAGCCCGGCCCGCCCCCCTTCGGGCGGCGCTACCTGTTCAGGGACGGTCCGCACAACAACTTGGCAGCATAACCACACCGCTCGGAGCAGCAGGGAAAGCGCCCGGCGCGCGGGGCGCGCAGGGGGCGTGTTCAGGCCGTGTGCGACCCGGGCGGAGTATGAGAAGCGTCACGCAGGGGCGGTGGTTCCGCCCCCGGTTCCGTACCGCTCAGGTGGCGTCCGAGTCGAAGGGCGGGCGGTCGTCGCGCGGGCTCTCGGGCTTCTTCGTCATGTCGAGTCCGCCACCGGAGGCACCCGAGGAGGAGACCGGGGACGAGTCCGACTCACGACCGTGCACGGCGTCGGTGACCTCGGCCATCTCCTTCTTCAGGTCGAAGCCGTTGCGGATCTCCTTGAGCCCCAGTTCGTCGTTGTCCAGCTGCTTGCGGATGAACGTCTTGGGGTTGAGGTCCTCGAACTCGAAGTCCTTGAACTCCGGGCCCAGTTCCTGCCGGATGTCCTGCTTGGCGCTCTCCGAGAACTCGCGGATCTTGCGGATCGTGCGGGTGACGTCCTGGATGACCTTCGGGAGCTTGTCCGGACCGAAGACGAGCACGGCAAGGACGATGAGCGTCACCAGCTCGAGCGCACCTATGTCATTGAACACCTGAAGCTCCTTGCGATGTCCTCGGTCCTCGGCCCTCGGCGGTCCATTGCGGGTCTTCCGTGGTCCGGGCCGGATCCACGGTACCCGGCGATCCGCTACGACCGGTACTGTCCCGAGGCCTCCGAATGCGGGTATGCGTGCGCTTTTCCCGGTTGTTTGCCATGTCAGGGCCCGTACGGGTGTCCCGTGCGGAGTGCACTGTGATGTTCGTGTGCGTCTCGGCCACCGCTCGACTCAGCCCCCGCTCGATTCAGTCACCGCTCGACGAGCCCAGCGTGAGGGAGATCGTCCTCTCCTTGCCGCCCCGCTCCAGGGTCAGCTCCAGGCGGTCGCCGGGGCGGTGGGCGCGCGTCTTGACGATGAGTTCCTCGCCGGAATGGACACGCTGGCCGTCCACCTCGGTGATGACGTCGCCCGGCCTGATGCCGGCCTTGTCGCCGGGGCCGCCCTTCGTGACCGCGGGGCCGCCGTCACGGCCCTTGGTGCCGACGCGGGCGCCGTCGCCGGTGTAGTCCATGTCGAGGGTGACGCCGATGACCGGGTGGGTCGCCCTGCCGGTGTTGATCAGCTCTTCGGCGACACGTTTGGCCTGGTTGACCGGTATGGCGAAGCCGAGGCCGATGGAGCCGGACCGCGCACCGTCCAGGTCGGAGCCGCTGTCGGCGGACCGGATGGCGGAGTTGATGCCGATGACCCTGGCCCGGGCGTCCAGGAGCGGGCCGCCGGAGTTGCCGGGGTTGATGGGCGCGTCGGTCTGCAGTGCGTCCACGTACGACACGTCGCTGCCGTCCCCGCCCTCGCCGCCGGCCGTGATGGGCCGCTCCTTGGCGCTGATGATGCCGGAGGTGACGGTACCCGCCAGGTCGAACGGGGCGCCGATGGCGACGACCGGGTCGCCGACCTGGACGTTGTCGGAGTTGCCGAGGGGCAGCGGCTCCAGGCCGCTGACGCCGGTGACCTTGACGACGGCGAGGTCGTAGCCGCCGTCCCGTCCGACGACGGTGGCCTCGGCGGTGTCTCCGCCGTGGAAGGTCACCGTTATCTCACCGTCTTCCCCGGCGGGTTCGACGACGTGGTTGTTGGTGAGGATGTGGCCGCGGCCGTCGAGTACGAACCCGGTGCCGGTGCCCTGCTCCTCCCGTCCGCTGACATGCAGTGTCACGACGCTGGGCAGGGCCCGCGCGGCGATCCCGGCGACACTGTCCGGAGCCCGCCCGGCGGGCTCCGCGTCGGCCTGGGGCAGTTCCACGTCCCCCACACCGCCGTTGCGCTCCAGGTAGGCCCCCACGACACCGCCGACGCCCCCGGAGACGAGCGCGAGCAGCAACGCGCCGACGACCAGCACCCGCTTCGCCCGCCCGCGCCGCTGTCCCTGCGTGGCGACCGCGGCACCGGTCTGCTGGAGGGGGGCGGTGGGGTTGGCCGGGCCTGCCCAGGGGTCGTAGTTCTGCCAGGGGTTCGCGGGGGGCGGGGCGTCGGGAGCGGGGGTCGCGGGAGTGACCGGGGGTGTCGGCTGGGCCGACGGCTGGGCCGGGATCATGGGGGCGGGTGCCTGCGCGGCAGCGCTGGGCGCCGGGTGCGGGGTGGGCGCCGGAACGAGTACGCCGGCTGCCGGGGCCGGGGCCGTCGACGGCGCGGGCGTGCCGTGCGCGTCGTGGGTGGCGGGGGTGGCGGGGGGCGGGGTCGGGGCGGGCGTCGGCACGCTGCGGTTGAGCGCCGGTGGCTGCGGGACGGGCGCGGCCGTCCCGTGCGCGGGCGTCGTCGCCGGGTGCTGGACCGGCGGGGCGGGGGCCCAGGGGCCGGGCTCACCGTAGGGCGGGGTGCTGTACGGGTCGGGGTCGTGCAGCGGTTTGGGGCGCTCGGTGCCGGGGGCGGGAGGAGCGGGGGTGTCGGTGGGCTCGGCGGCAGCCGTGCCCGTGGCGGGGGCTGCCTCGGCCGTCGCACCGGGCCGTGCCAGCTCGAAGTCGCCTTCGGCGGACGTCGCCCCGCCACCGCTGCCGCCCGTCTGCGGTGGACGCGGCTCGGCGTCACCCGCGCCCGTGGCCGCATCACCGTCGCCGCTCCGCGCGGCGGGCCGGGCCAGCTCGAAGTCGCCCTCCCGCGAAGCCGTGTCGGCCGGCGAGCGCGTGGCGGGACGGGCCAGTTCGAAGTCACCGTCCGGGCCGGTGCCGGGGTTCCGCTCGTCGCGGCCCGAGGGCACCGTGTGTGCGTCGGCGTCCGGCGTCGGCGCCTCGCCCTCCGCCTCAGCCGAGGACCCCTGGGGCCGGGGCCGGTTCCACCACTTCGGCTTGGTGGGCTTCCCCTCGTTCATGTTCTGCTTCCTACTCGCTGCTGACCGTTGTTCGAGCAGGACGCTGCACTCGCCGCCGGGTCCGAACGGACACGGCCCGGAGTGCGGCGGGCAGCCGCGGCCGATCGGCCCTCGCTCCGCGGCGACGGCTCCGGTCTGCCGACTTCCCACCCTGGTTCCCCGGCAGGCCACCACCGGGAACACCCCGGCGCCCGAATGCCTACTCAACCCTGCGCTGTTGCCGCACGTTCCCTCAGGGAACCGGGCGACCTCGTGCTACCTCCCCCATCCGGCACGCGGCGTCGACGGCAGCCGCGTCTCCTCGACTCCGCGCCCGGTATCGATGCTGGCGCGGCCCACCCCGGATTCAATCAGGTTCGTGGGCCGCTGCGCAGAGGCTGGTCAGCGACCGGTCGCGGGGGAGGCGGAAGGGGATGACGTCGCTTCGGGGACGGAGGCGGCGAGCAGGTCGGGAGTCGCCGTGACCTCGCTCGCCGCCGACCATGCGGTCAGGGAGAGCGGCGGGTTGGCGCTGAGCGGACGTATCAACGGGGACATGGCGGCCGCGCCGGCCACCACGGGCGCGGTGAGCGCGTGCATCTCGTGGTCGGCCGACTGGGCCGGCATCCCGGGCAGCAGCGGAGCCGACACCTCGGTGGGTGTCCTCGGGGTGTCGAGCGTCCGCTCGCCCTGCCCCTGCGCGAGCAGCGGACCGGATCCGCGTCGGCGCTGGTTCTCGGGCGCCGGTGCCGCGCCGGTGCCCTGCGTCCGCGCCGGCGTCACCTTGCTGCCGCCCGAGCCGCCACGGGCCTCCGTGTCGGTCGGGACGCTCGTCGTGACGCCGCCCAGCGCGATCGCGGCCAGCGACACCGCGCCCGCGGCGACGAAGGCGAACCGCATCCGGGAGGAGGAACGATCGGCGTCGCGGCCCACGGGGTGGGTGCGAAAGCCACGGTCGGCGGCGGGAAGCACCGGGCCGTGCGGACGCGAAGGGACGTACCCGAACTCGAACCGGTCGCTGCGCTTCACTCCGAACGCCCCGGTCGAGCCGGACCGTCCGGACAGTCCGCCGAACCCTCCCCCGCCCAGCGGCGAGCCGCCGCCGTCCAGGTCACCTCCTGCGGGCAGGCCCTGAAGACGGGCCAGGAAACTCTCGGAGGGAGGCGGCGGGGCCGCCTCGGCGAAGACGTTCTTCAGTCGGCGCTGGGCGTCGACCTCGGCCTTGCATCTGGCGCAGGTCGCCAGGTGGGCCAGGACGCGCTCGCGCGACTCATGACCGAGCTCTCCGTCGACGAGGGCGGAGAGTCGGTCGCCGAGGTGCTGCTCGGCCAGGAGCCGTTCCGTGGGGGTGGGTCGGGAGTCGTTCACGCGGTCGCGCCCCCTCCCCCCAGCGCTGCCACCCGCGGCACGAACGAGCGGCGTTCGGCGCGCGCCTCCGGCGAGCGGTGGGCGAGGGCCTTGCGCAGCTGCGAGCGCCCGCGGTGGATGCGGGAGCGGACCGTGCCGAGCTTGACGCCGAGCGTCGCGGCGATCTCCTCGTAGGACAGGCCCTCGATGTCGCACAGGACGACCGCCGCGCGGAACTCGGGCGCGAGGGTGTCGAGGGCCTGCTGGACGTCCGCGTCGAAGTGCGCGTCGTTGAAGACCTGCTGGGGCGTGGGCTCCTTGCTGGGCAGCCGCTCGGCCGCGTCCTCGCCCAGCGCGTCGAACCGGATGCGCTGCTTGCGGCGGACCATGTCCAGGAAGAGGTTCGTGGTGATGCGGTGCAGCCAGCCCTCGAAGGTGCCCGGCGTGTACGTCGACAGGGAGCGGAAGACGCGGACGAAGACCTCCTGCGTCAGGTCCTCCGCGTCGTGCTGGTTGCCGGTGAGGCGGTACGCCAGTCGGTAGACCCGGCCGCTGTGCGTGCTGACGATCTCCTCCCAGGTGGGCGGAGTCCACGCCTGCCCGTCCGCGTCGGTGGAGAAGGTCGCGGTCTGGGCGTAGTCGCCGGCGTGGCTGTGGTCAGCAGTGTCGTTCACGGATTTCGGCCTGCCCGCCGATCCGAGAAAGCGCCGCAGCACTCCTCCCCGATCCACAGGCGCAGCCGCACCTCCCCTGTCGGCTCTGGTGGTGTCCAGTGGAGCCCCTACCATAGCCACCTCGCCCGTTAGCTCCGGATAAGCGGTTTTACGAGAATTTGATCTGGGCTGACACGGCTGGTGCGCCTGCGTCAGCACTTGCTCGCGGCCCGGCTCGTCATCGTGATCCAACTGTGTCCCCCCGCTCGTCTTCCCACCCCTCTAAACGCGCGGTCCCATCTGCGGGTTCCCGGCCGCAACGGATACAGTCACGCCCAGGCAACCACGGGGACAGGAGAGGGTCATTACCGGCAACCGGCAGACGGACTGGGCGTTCGCCGACGCCTACGTCGCCGAGGACGACGTCCTGCGCTGGGCCCGGGACCGGGCCCGTGAAGCGGGACTGCGCTCGGTGTCGCCCGGCACGGGCGCCGCGCTGCGTTTGCTGGCCGCCTCGGTGGACGCGAAGGCGGTGGCGGAGATCGGTACCGGCACCGGTGTCTCCGGCATCCACCTCCTGCACGGAATGCGTCCCGACGGCGTGCTGACCACGGTCGACCCCGAGCCCGAGCACCAGCAGTTCGCCCGTCAGGCCTTCCGCGCCTGCGGTTTCGCCAGCAACCGCTCCCGCTTCATCCCGGGCCGCGCCCTCGACGTGCTGCCCCGCCTCGCCGACGCCGGTTACGACCTCGTCTTCTGCGACGGTGACCGGCTGGAGTTCCTCGACTATCTCGCTGAATCGTTGCGCCTGCTGCGGCCGGGTGGACTCGTCGTCTTCGAAGGCGTCTTCGCCAACGGACGCACGGTCGACTCGGGCCCTCAGCCCACCGAGGTCATACGCATCCGCGAGCTGCTGCGGGCGGTGCGCGAGAGCCAGGAGCTGGTGCCGTCGCTGCTGCCGGTCGGGGACGGGCTGCTGTGCGCGGTCAAGCGGTGATCATACGGCGGACCGCGCGCCGGGGACGTACCGCGAAAGCAGCGACCCCGGCACCGTGAGCGGTGCCGGGGTCGCCGAAGAGGTAGGGTCGCTGCCGCGTCAGCCGACGACCTTCTTGAGGGCGTCGCCGAGCGCGTCGGCCTCGTCCGGGGTCAGCTCGACGACGAGCCGACCGCCGCCTTCGAGCGGAACGCGCATGACGATGCCCCGCCCCTCCTTGGTCACCTCGAGCGGGCCATCGCCCGTCCGCGGCTTCATGGCCGCCATGCTCGTTCCCCTTCCTGAAACCAGCTCATCGTCAAAGCCGACGGCCCCATGGAGGGCACGCGCGTCAGGCGTGAGACACGCGACACCGGCATCGAACACATTGCTTCCAAGCCATTATCCCGCATCTCAGGACCCGATGACCAACATCAGTAGGCATCGCTTGGGCAACGCACGCGAGCAAAACCACTCAATTCGGCGATGTGACTGCGATACTGCGCCACCCCGCACACTTCGGCCGAACGGAACCGGACATCGATTCTTTGACGCAGGTCACACCTCCGGTCCGGGCCGTCCTCCGTGATCTCCGCCATGCTGTCCTCAGACGAGCGCGTACCGACGAGTACGCCCGAGCCGCGACACCGGAGGGGATACGCCATGGCCGACACCGTGCTCTACGAGGTGAGCGACGGACTCGCGACGATCACGCTGAACCGCCCCGAGGCGATGAACGCGCTGAACATCGCGGCCAAGGTCGCCCTGCGTGACGCGGTCCGGGCCGCCGCGGGCGACGACGCCGTACGCGCCGTGCTGCTCACGGCCGCCGGAGAGCGGGCGTTCTGTGTGGGGCAGGACCTGAAGGAGCACATCGGGCTGCTGGCGGCGGACCGCGAGACCGGCTCGGGCCAGACCATGAGCACGGTGCGGGAGCACTACAACCCGATCGTGCGGGCGCTGGCCGGGATGCGGAAGCCCGTGGTGGCCGGGGTGAACGGGGTCGCGGCGGGGGCGGGCTTCGGGTTCGCGCTGGCGGCGGACTACCGGGTGGTGGCCGACACCGCCGCCTTCAACACCTCGTTCGCGGGGGTGGCGCTGACCGCCGACTCCGGTATCTCGTGGACGCTGCCGCGGGTCGTCGGCCCGGGCCGCGCCGCCGATCTGCTGCTCTTCCCGCGGAACCTCAAGGCGCAGGAGGCGTACGAGCTGGGGATCGCCAACCGGCTCGTGCCGGCCGCCGAGTTGCGGGCCGAGGCGGAGAAGGTGGCGCGGGCTCTCGCCGAGGGGCCGACGGTGGCGTACGGGGCGATCAAGGAGGCGGTGGCGTTCGGGCTGTCGCACTCGCTCGAGGAGACCCTGGAGAAGGAGGACGAGCTGCAGACACGGGCCGGGTCCTCGGAGGACCACGCGATCGCCGTACAGGCCTTCGTGAACAAGGAGAAGCCCAAGTACCTGGGCCGATGAGCCCGGGGCGGTAGCGCCGTCCGACGGCGCGGGTGATGCGTGGGGGCTGATCGCCCCCGGCGGCGGAGCCGCCCACCGACACGGACCCGCGCCCCTGGACGGTCAAGGAGTGAGTCGTCCCGCGGAGCCGGAAGCCCCGGGAAGAAGTCGGCACCCTGCATGTACGCCATCGCCCCGGCCCGGTTCGGGTCGCCCGGACGGCGTTCCATCTCCTGCGGGCTGACGTCCTCCACCCGCGTCTGGAGCCACCACGGATGGCCCGGCGGATCGCGTACCCGTCCGATCCGGTCGCCGTGGACGAGGTGGGGCACCTCGTTCACGGACGTACCGCCGACCGCGACGGCCCTGCGGTGCGCGGTGTCGGCGTCCTCGACGTAGAGGCGCAGGAAGGCGGGTGTCGGCGGCCGGTGGGGCGGCGCGTCGAACGGCATGAGGCGGCCCGAGGCAGGCCCGACCGGCGGGCCGGTCAGACAGAGGGCACGCTCGCCCGGAGGGCGCTCCTTGCCACGCATGTCTGCAGGTGGTCGTCGACCAAGCCGCATGCCTGCATCAGGGCGTACGCCGTCGTCGGGCCCACGAATCGCAGGCCCCGCTTCTTCAGGGCCTTGGACAGGGCCGTGGACTCCGGGGTGATCGCCGGGACGTCCGCCAGGGTCCTCGGTGCCGGTCGGGTGGCGGGGTCGGGGGCGTGGGACCAGATCAGTTCGTCCAGCTCGCCCGCCGCCCAGTCGGCCAGCGCCCGGGCGTTGGCGAGGGTCGCGTCGATCTTGGCCCGGTTGCGGATGATGCCCGCGTCGGCGAGGAGGCGGTCCCTGTCGATGTCCGTGAAGGCCGCCACCTTGGCGATCTCGAAGCCCGCGAAGGCCGCGCGGAAGCCCTCCCGGCGGCGCAGGATCGTGATCCAGGACAGGCCGGACTGGAAGGCCTCCAGGCTGAGCCGTTCGAAGAGGGCGTCGTCGCCGTGCACCGGGCGGCCCCACTCCTCGTCGTGATACGTCACGTAGTCCGGGGTGGACAGGGCCCACGGGCAGCGCAGGGCACCGTCCGGGCCGGCGAGAGCCGAGCCGTCGCTCACTGCTGGTCCTCCTGCGCGGGCTTCTCCATCGACACCCGACCGGTGGACGCCTGCACCCCCGCCAGTGCGGATTCCAGGTCGGCGATACGGGCGTCGCGCTCGGCGAGCTCGGCGCCGAGGCGGCTGAGGGCGTCGTCCACGTCGGCCATGCGGTAGCCGCGGGCGGCGAGCGGGAAGCGGAGGCTCTCGACGTCGGCACGGCCGACCGGGCGGTCCGGCGGCAGCAGGTCCTGCAGCCGCTCGGGCGGGGCCTCGGGCAGCGGGCCGTCGCCCTCGCCGCCGCCCACCACGGCGAGGGTCACCGCGGTGACCACGACGGCGAGCGCGACGACCAGGAACAAGAACATAACCATCGCTGTGGCCCCCACGGTCGGTGTATGCGAGCGGTCGAGTGTGTCAGTGTCCGATCGTGCCATGCGACTGCGACCGTTAGGGTCGCAGGCGGCTGAAAGGCCAGGACACCCATCGGACGGGCAGGGAGAGGTCACAGGGGATGCTCAGGCTGGGCAGGCGTGTGTTCGGCACGCACGAGCCGGTGATCATGGCGATCGTGAACCGGACCCCGGACTCCTTCTACGACCAGGGGGCGACGTTCCGCGACGAGCCGGCCCTCATGCGTGTGGAGCAGGCGGTCGCCGACGGCGCGGCCATCATCGACATCGGCGGGGTCAAGGCCGGGCCCGGGGAAGAGGTGACCGCCGAGGAGGAGGCACGGCGGACGGTCGGGTTCGTGGCCGAAGTACGGCGGCGTTTCCCGGACGTCGTGATCAGCGTGGACACCTGGCGGGCCGAGGTGGGCGCCGCGGTGTGCGAGGCGGGGGCGGACCTGCTGAACGACGCGTGGGGCGGAGTGGATCCGGGGCTGGCGGAGGTCGCCGCGCGGTACGGGGTGGGCCTGGTGTGCACGCACGCGGGGGGCGCGGAGCCCCGGACCCGGCCGCATCGGGTGACGTACGACGACGTCATGGCCGACATCCTGCGGGTGACGGTGGGACTGGCCGAGCGGGCGGCGGCGCTCGGGGTGCCGCGGGAGTCGATCATGATCGACCCCGGGCACGACTTCGGGAAGAACACCCGGCACAGTCTTGAGGCGACCCGGCGGCTCGGGGAGATGGTGGAGACGGGGTGGCCGGTGCTGGTGTCCCTGTCCAACAAGGACTTCGTCGGGGAGACGCTGGACAGGCCGGTGAAGGAGCGGGTGCTCGGGACGCTGGCCACGACCGCGGTGTCGGCGTGGCTGGGGGCGCAGGTGTACCGGGTGCACGAGGTGGCGGAGACGCGTCAGGTGCTGGACATGGTGGCGTCCATCGCGGGGCACCGGCCCCCCGCGGTGGCGCGTCGCGGGCTTGCCTGAGGGCCCGTCGCGCACGCGGTGCCGGTGGGGCGGCGCCCGGCACGCACGCTCACCGAACCGTCCCAGAACCCGGCCGGGACGCTGTCGAACGCCGGACGGGCCGAGCGGGTCGGCTCGTCCGGCGCGACCTGTTCAGCGCCCCGCCTCCTTCGACACCAGCGCCACCGCCTCCTCCACGTCGTCCGTGACGTGGAACAGCAGGAGGTCCTTCTCCGCCGCCTTGCCCTGGGCCACCAGCGTGTTCGTCAGCCAGTCGACGAGGCCGCCCCAGTACTCCGTGCCGAACAGCACGATCGGGAAGCGGGTGACCTTCTGGGTCTGGACCAGCGTCAGGGCCTCGAAGAGTTCGTCGAGGGTGCCGAGGCCGCCGGGGAGGACCACGAAGCCCTGGGCGTACTTGACGAACATCATCTTGCGGACGAAGAAGTACCGGAAGTTCAGGCCGATGTCGACGTAGGGGTTGAGCCCCTGCTCGAAGGGCAGCTCGATGCCGAGGCCGACGGAGATGCCACCGGCCTCGCACGCACCCTTGTTCGCCGCCTCCATGGCACCGGGCCCACCTCCGGTGATCACCGCGAAGCCCGCCTTGACGAGTCCTCTGCCGAGACGGACTCCCGCGTCGTACTCGGGCGAGTCGGCCGGGGTCCGGGCCGAGCCGAACACGCTGATGGCGGGCGGGAGTTCGGCGAGGGTGCCGAAGCCCTCGATGAACTCCGACTGGATGCGCAGGACTCGCCAGGGGTCCGTGTGGACCCAGTCCGTGGGGGCGCGCTCGTCCAGCAGCCGCTGGTCCGTGGTGCCGGCCTGCACCTGGCTTCGCCTGCGCAGCACCGGGCCCAGCCGCTGCTCGTCGGGTGGCTGCTGTTTCCCCTGGGGGTTACCGGTAGCCATGTGCGCTCCCTCCGTGTGCCAGGTCGTTCCACCTCAGCGTAGATCCACGCGGGTTACGGACGGGGGACGTGAGCATGTCCGCCGTGAGCGCCGCGCCCGCGAGGCGCCCGCTACGCCGTGAGCCAGGCCCGCAACCGCTCCTCCCCCGCGAGGATCTTCGCCGTCTCGACCCGTTCGTCACGCTTGTGCGCCAGGTGCGGGTTGCCGGGGCCGTAGTTGACCGCCGGGATGCCGAGGGAGGAGAAGCGGGAGACGTCGGTCCAGCCGTACTTGGGGCGGGGGGTGCCGCCGACCGCCTTCATGAACGCCGCGGCCGCCGGGTGGGACAGGCCCGGCAGCGCGCCGCCGCTGTGGTCGTCCACCACGAACTCCTCGACCCCGCAGTCGGCGAAGACCTCGCGGACGTGCGCGACGGCCTCCTCCTCCGTACGGTCGGGCGCGTAGCGGAAGTTGACGGTCACCACGCACTCGTCGGGGATGACGTTGCCCGCCACCCCGCCCGAGATCCCGACCGCGTTCAGGCCCTCGCGGTACTCCAGGCCGTCGATCACCGGGTAGCGCGGTTCGTACGAGGCCAGGCGGGCCAGGATCGGCGACGCCGCGTGGATCGCGTTCGAGCCCATCCAGCCGCGCGCGGAGTGGGCGCGCTCTCCCCTGGTCCTGAGGAGCACCCTGAGCGTGCCCTGGCAGCCGCCCTCGACCTCGCCGTCCGACGGTTCGAGGAGCACCGCGAAGTCGCCCTCCAGCCACTCCGGGCGGTTCTCGGCGACGTGCTTGAGGCCGTTGAGCTCCGCGGTCACCTCCTCGTTGTCGTAGAAGACGAAGGTCAGGTCGCGGTTCGGGGCCGGGACGGTCGCCGCGATCCGGAGCTGGACGGCGACGCCCGACTTCATGTCGCAGGTGCCGCAGCCCCACAGGACGCCGTCGTCGTCCAGCCTGGACGGGACGTTGTCCGCGATCGGCACGGTGTCGATGTGGCCGGCGAGGATCACGCGCTCCGGCCGACCGAGGTTCGTGCGCGCCACGACGTTGTTGCCGAACCGCTCGACCGTCAGGTGCGGCAGGGCGAGCAGGGCGGTCTCGACGGCGTCCGCGAGGGGCTTCTCCGTGCCGCTGACGGAGGGGAAGTCGACGAGCTGGGCGGTGAGCCTCGCGGCGTCGAGCGTGAGGTCAAGGGAGGTGTCGGCCATGGTGCCGACCCTAACGCGAGCGGCCGTCCCCTTACTTTTCGCACCGGCCCCATACCCCTCAGTAACCTCAGCTACCTTGTAGGGCGTGCGAGAGCCGTCCCCTTCTTCCAAGCGCCGTGGCCGCCTCCTGCGTCGAGGGGCGTCCTTCCTGGTCCTGCTCGCCGTCGCGGGGTATCTCGCGGTGCAGTACGTCACCGGAGGCACGGGAACACCGGGCTGCGAGGTCGTCTCGGGCAAGGGCGACGGAGCCCGGTACGAGTTCACGCCGGAGCAGGCGGTCAACGCCGCGACCATCGCCGCCGTCGGCACCGGACGCGGGCTGCCCGAGCGGGCCGTGACGATCGCGCTCGCCACCGCGCTGCAGGAGTCGGCGCTGCGCAACATCAGCCACGGCGACCGCGACTCGCTGGGTCTGTTCCAGCAGCGCCCCTCGCAGGGCTGGGGCACCGAGCGGCAGATCATGGACCCGATCTACTCGGCCGGCATCTTCTACGAGCACCTGGTCAAGGTCCGCGACTACACGCGGCTGCCGCTCACCGTCGCCGCCCAGCGCGTCCAGCGCAGCGGCTTCCCGGAGGCGTACGCCAAGCACGAGCCGGACGCGACACTGCTCGCCGCCGCGCTCACGGGGCGTTCGGCCGCGACGCTGACCTGCGAGGGACGTCCCGGTGCCACGCGGACCGCGAGCCCGGACGCCGTGCGGGCCGCGCTGGTACGGGACTTCGGCCGCGACGCCCTGCAGCCGGTCGGCGCCGAGGTGAGCGCCCGGAAGACCACGCCGGTGCCGACGCCAGCGGTGTCCGAGCGCGACGGGCGGACCGTCGTGCTGCCGGTGCCGCGGGACCCGGGCTCCCGTGCGGGGCGCGCTGTCGACGAGCGCGGGTGGCAGCTGGCCCACTGGGCCGTGGCCAACGCCTCCGATCTGCACATCAAGCGGGTGTCGTACGCGGGTCGGGAGTGGACCGCCGGGAACACCGACAGCCAGTGGCGTGCGACCGCGACGTCGGGCGCCTCGGGCCCGGACAGCGGCCCGAAATCTGTCCATATCGTGACAAGTCGCTAGCACGCCCAGCCGTTCGGGGACTCACCCTCCGGAAGTACCGGGGGTGTTGGCCGACAGGGCTGCGGGCAGGTTTTCGCGAAGTCACCCTCCGATCCGCCAAATCCCTTGAGAACAAAGGGCTGCAAGGATCCGGCAGGCTTTCCGGCGGGAAGCGTTTTGACCGTTTTTATCCGCAGGCGATTATGCGACGCATTGCCAACTCTTTACGTTGCGCCGCCGCAACCTTCGAGGGCTTCGAGCGGTAGTCACTGCGTCCGAGCCCGGAGATCAACACCCAGTCGGTCAACTGCCGGGCGTGGTCGGACACTTCATCGTTCTCATCCGACATACCCGTCGAAGGAGCATCATGTCCCTCCCCCTGTCCCGCCGGATCGCCCGTGCCGCGCTGATCGTCGCTGCGGGAGCGGCTGCCGGGGTCGGTGCGGCCGGCTCCGCCAGCGCGGCCCCCGAACTGCCCGACGCCTCGAAGGCCGGACTGACCGCCCTGGACGGCGCGAGCGTCGTCGACGGCGCGACGCAGAACGCCACCGGGATCGCGGGCGGCGCCGTCGACACGGCCGTCGACAAGGCGCTGCCGACCGCGCAGAAGGCCAGTGGCAAGGTGACCAAGACCGGCGGCAAGGCCGCGAAGAAGGCCGTGCCGACGGCGGCCAAGGCCGGCAGCAAGGTCACGAAGAAGGCGACTCCCGCGGCGCAGCAGACCGCGGGCGGTGTGGCCGGGTCGGTCGGGGCCGTTCTCGGTGACGCGGCCGGGGCGGCCACGAAGGGCGGCGTGCCGACCACCGGGACCCTGCCGGTGCAGGCGCTTCCCCTCGCCTGACGGCCGGCCTCGGCCCGCTCGAACCGCCGACGGGGTTCAGGGAGTTCCCTGGGCCCCGTCGGCTTTCGGTGTGCCCTCTCGCGGGCGAGTCGACCGGTCTACCTCAGGCGCTGTACCGCTGCCCTGACCCGCTCGTCGGTCGCGGTGAAGGCCACCCGCACATGCCGGGCGCCCGCCTCGCCGTAGAAGTCGCCCGGGGCCACCAGGATGCCCAGCTCCGCCAGGTGGGCGACCGTCGTCCAGCAGGACTCGTCCCTCGTGGCCCAGAGGTAGAGGCTGGCCTCGCTGTGCTCGATGCGGAAGCCGTGGGACTCCAGGGCCTCGCGCAGGGCCGCGCGGCGGGCCGCGTAGCGGTCACGCTGGACGCGGACGTGCTCGTCGTCGCCGAGGGCAGCGATCACCGCCGCCTGGGTCGGCGCCGACGTCATCATGCCGCCGTGCTTGCGGATCTCCAGCAGCGGTGCCAGGACGGCCGGGTCGCCGGCCAGGAAGGCGGCACGGTAGCCCGCCAGGTTCGAGCGCTTCGACAGGGAGTGGACCGCGACGATGCCCTCGTACGAGCCGCCGTTCACGTCCGGGTGCAGGACCGAGACGGGGTCGGCCTCCCAGCCCAGCTCCAGGTAGCACTCGTCGGAGAAGAGCAGGACGCCGTGCGAGCGGGCCCACGCCACGATCCGCGTCAGCTCCGCCTTCGACAGCACCTTGCCGGTGGGGTTGGACGGCGAGTTCAGCCAGAGCAGCTTCAGACCCACGGGGTCCAGCTCGGTCGGGTCGTCGTAGACCTCGTGGTCGGCGCGGGCCAGGCGGGCACCCACCTCGTACGTCGGGTAGGCGAGCCGCGGGTGGGCCACCTTGTCGCCGGGGCCGAGACCCAGCTGGGTGGGGAGCCAGGCGACCAGTTCCTTCGAGCCGACGATGGGCAGGACGTGCCGGTGGGTGACCTCGCGGGCCCCCAGGCGGCGCTCCACCCAGCCCGTGATCGCGTCCCGCAGTGCGGGGGTGCCCCAGACGGTCGGATAACCCGGCGAGTCCGCCGCGTCGATCAGGGCCTTCTGGATCAGCTCGGGTACGGGGTCGACCGGCGTGCCGACCGACAGGTCGACGATGCCCTCCGCGTGTGCGGCGGCCGTCTTCTTGTACGGCTCCAGCTTGTCCCAGGGGAAGGTCGGGAGGCGGTCGGAGACTGCGGACACGGGATCGGGCTCACTTTCTGGTACTGCCGGACACGGCAACGCCTCGGTCCCGTACGGCGACAGGGCGATCAGGCCGTACGGGACCGAGGCGGCACGCTGTGCGGGTCGCCGACGGGGGTTACTCGGCCTGCGGCGGCAGCGCTGCGACGAACGGGTGGTCCCGCTCGATCAGACCCAGCTTGCTGGCGCCACCGGGCGAGCCGAGCTCGTCGAAGAACTCGACGTTCGCCTTGTAGTAGTCCTTCCACTCCTCCGGCACGTCGTCCTCGTAGAAGATCGCCTCGACCGGGCAGACCGGCTCACAGGCTCCGCAGTCGACGCATTCGTCCGGGTGGATGTACAAGGACCTGGAGCCCTCGTAGATGCAGTCGACCGGGCACTCCTCGATGCACGCCTTGTCCTTGACGTCGACACAAGGCTGCGCGATGACGTAGGTCACGCTGTCGTTCCTCCTCGATAGGGCGCTGGCGGGCCTCCACAGGCTCCGCCGCCTGGCGCGCGGGAGCGCGGCGTCGTCGATGCCCGCCCCTAGTATCTCCGTTCTTGGGCATGATCCGAACAGGAGGGGTGAACTGACCTGTGGAAATCTCAGCGACGGGGCGCTTCGAGGTCCGTATCACCGCTGCTGACGTGGGCAAACGGGTCTCTGTACGCCGCCTGGACAATCCTTCGGCCGAGGGTGAGAAGTTCACCGACACGGTGGGTGTTCTCGCATCATGGAACGACGGTGTGCTGCTGATCACACGGAAGAGTGGGGAGACCGTCCGTATCCCGGAATCCTCTGTGGTGGCGGGCAAGGTCGTGCCCGCCGCGCCGGCCCGTCGGCGCGGCCCTGCCGCCTCGTACCAGGAACTCGCGCATGTCGCCGCGCGCGCGTGGCAGCCGGTGGAGAGCGAACGGCTCGGCGAGTGGGAGCTGCGGGCCGCGTCCGGGTTCACCCGGCGGGCCAACTCGGTGCTGCCGCTCGGCGACCCCGGCATGCCGCTGCCGGCCGCGCTCGACGCCGTACGGCGCTGGTACGGCGAGCGTGGGCTTCCCGCATACGTCCAGACCGCGACCGGGGCCGAGGGCACGCAGGAGCTGCTGTGCGCGGAGCTGGAGCGGCTGGGGTGGGTGCGGGAGGTGACCGCCGAGATGTGGATCGGGGCGCTGGCGCCGATCGCCGACCTGGGCGAGCCGGCCGAGGTGTCCCGGGTGGTGCTGTCCCGGGAGGCGGACGAGGCCTGGCTTGCGCGTTACCGGCGCAAGGGGGTGAGCGAGGTGGCTCTGCAGGTGCTGGGAGGGGGGCCCGCCCGCCCGGGTGAAGCCCGCCGGGCAGGGCCGTCGGTGTGGTTCGCGACGGTCGCCGGTGAGGGCGGTGGTGCCCCCGCGGCGATCGGGCGGTGTGTGGTGGACGGCCGGTGGGCCGGGTTCGCCGCCGTGGAGGTCGACCCCGCGCTGCGGCGGCGGGGGCTGGCCACCCTGGTCATGGCGGCGCTGGCCGGGCGGGCCCTGGACGAGGGGGCGTCGGCGGCGTGGCTGCAGGTCGAGACGGACAACGTGGGCGCGCGGGGCCTTTACGCCGGGATGGGGTTCACCGCACACCACGCCTATCACCACTATCGATCACCGTGAGCAATCGCCGTCTCCAGCGGTACCGATCGCCGTGAAAGGGCACGAGCCAGCTATGCGTCCCCCCTACCCCCCACCGCCCGAGCGTTCCGCCGAGCTGCGCAGGCGGTTCGCCGAGGAGGCGCGGTCCGAGCGGCCCGACCTGTCCCTGCTGTGTCTGCTGGTGGGAGCCGAGGCGGACGGGGAGCTGGACGAGGTGGGGATGGACGCGGTGCAGGTGGAGCTGGACGGACTGGCGGGACAGCTGCCGTTCCGGCCCGGTGGGCCGCGGGCGTGGGCGGTCGCACTGCGGGACCTGCTCGGGGAGCGGTACGGGTATCGCGGCTCGGCCGCGGACTATCAGCGGCTCGAATCGTCGCTGCTGCACCACGTGGTGGTACGGCGGCGGGGGCTGCCCATTTTGCTGTCGGTGCTGTGGATGGAGGTGGCGCGGCGGGCGGGGGCCCCGGTGTACGGGGTCGCGCTGCCCGGTCACTTCGTCGTGGGGTTCGGCCCGGCCGAGGACCAGGTCTTGGCCGATCCGTTCGACGGGGGCCGGGTGCTGACGGGGAGCGATGCGCAGGTGCTGGTGGCGGGGGCCACGGGGGCGGCGCTGGAGCCGTCGATGCTGGCGCCGGCCGATCCCCTGGACGTGGTGCTGCGGATCCTGAACAACGTCCGGGCGTGGGCGGCCACGCGGCCGGAGCGGACGGATGTGGCGCTGTGGGCGGTGGAGTTGTCGCTGCTGCTGCCCTCGCATCCGGCGCGGCTGCGGTTCGAGCGGGCGCAGCTGCTCGTACAGCGGGGTGAGTTCGTCGAGGGGGCCGCGGAGTTGGAGGAGTACGCGGAGCTGGTCGGCGCGGTGGACGAGGGGGCCGCGGAACGGGTGCGGGAGCAGGCCCGGGCGGCTCGCGCGCTGCTGAACTGAGCTCGCCCTGCCTTGCCCGGCACTCGCGGTGCGTCAGCGGGTCGACTCCCGCGCGGGCGGGTCGTCCCGCACGCGGTCGTACGTCGAGAGGGGGCACCCGGCGTGAACCGGGTGCCCCCTCTCGTCGCCCTGCGGAGATCCGCTAGCCGGGGTTCGTCTCGATGACCGCCGTACGGTCGCTCTTGCTCCTCAGGGCCTCACGCAGGGCGACGTAGACGTCCTCCGGCGTGACCGCGGTCTTCTTGCCGTTGCCCCGGGTGATGAGCACGCCGTCGAAGGCACCGCCGTAGAGCTGCTTCAGGGCGGCCAGGTCGGGGGAGTCGACGAGCTTGCCGTTGACGGCCTTGACCCGGAGGAACTTCCACAGGGACTTCTCCGGGCTCATGAGGACGGGGCTCGCCCCCTGCGCCTGAACCGTCACGGGAGCGGACATCGCGGGCTCCGCGAACTCCTTCATCATCCGGTCGACCTCGGCCTTCGAGACCGTCGGCTGCTGTGTGGTCGTCGGGACGGTCACCGGGTCGGACGCACCGGTCTCGACCTGGGTGCGGAATGCCTGCTCGACCGCCGCGGTGGACTGGGCGACGTCGATGCCCTTGCCCGCCTTGCCGTAGACGGCCACGGCCTTGCCGGCCTGGAACTTGATCGTGCCCTCGGTCACCGAGCCGGAGCCGCCGGAGGCGTCCTCCAGGGCGGCGTGCAGCTTCTCCTCGTCGGTGGGCATGACCGGGTCGACGACCCGGTGGTTGCCGAAGAGGGAGCCGATGACCGAGATGGGGTTGTAGTCGCTGGTCGCGGCCGCGCCGACCGTCTGCTGCATGTCGAACTGCAGGCCGGCCTTGTCCGGCTCCAGGCTGACGGTCCTGCCGCCCACCGACAGCTTCAGCGGCTTGCCCACCTGCTCGTCGAAGGCGTCGTTGAGCTTCTTGACCGCGTCGTCACGGGTGCCGCCGCCGATGTCCACGCCGAGCACGGTGGTGCCCTTGGGCACGTCGGAGTGGTTCATCAGCAGGCCGGCGCCGTACAGGCCACCGGCGAGGACGATCACGCCGCCGCCGACCAGGGCGAGCTTGTTGCGGCCCTTCTTCTTCGGCGCCCGGGAGGCCGAGGCGTCCGACGAAGCCGGTTCGGGCAGCTTCGGGGGCGTGTGCGGCGCCGGTCCGTCGGGGCCGCCCGGGCCGAAGGGACCGCTCTGGGCGCCCGGCGGGACGACGGGGATGCCGCTGGTGACGGTGTGGCCGGAGACGTTGTCGGCCACGCCCCCGTAGTGCGGGGTGCCGGGCTCGGGGGCCGGCTTCTGCGGGGTGAGGATCGCGGTGTCGTCGCTCAGTCC
Source organism: Streptomyces sp. NPDC001920 (assembly GCF_053594495.1). Lineage (NCBI taxonomy): Bacteria > Bacillati > Actinomycetota > Actinomycetes > Kitasatosporales > Streptomycetaceae > Streptomyces > Streptomyces sp. NPDC001920. The sequence continues at coordinate 20,033 of NZ_JBSFEP010000036.1, read as the reverse complement.
GCCGGCGGGGCCGCGGCCCGCGGAGTGCGGGGAGGCGCCGGGGACGCCCGGGCCGGCGGGGCCGCTCGGGCCCTTGGGGCCGGCCGGGCCGGTGCCGGGAGCGCCGGGCCGGCTCGGGCCGGTGGAGATACCGGAGCCAGGACCGGCGGAAATGCCGGGGCCACCAGGACCACCCGGGCCGCCGGGGCCACCCGGGCCGCCGGGGCCACCCGGGCCGCCGGGGCCACCCGGGCCGCCGGGCCCGCGCAGCCCGCCCTGCGTGCCACCGGTGACCGGCGGAATCGCCGGGCCGTCGCCGGTGACCGGGCCGGTGGTCGGACCGGTGGGGCCCTGACCACTGCGGCCGTTCGGGCCGCCGAAGTCGCCGGGGCCGTTGAAGTCGGCGGAACCGTCGAAGCCGTTCGGGGCGTTGAAGTCGGCGGACGGGTCGTAGCCGCCCGGTGCGCCCTGGGCGCCGTAGCCGCCCGGGCCGTTCTGACCGCCCTGGCCGCCGCCGTTCTCCGAGAAGTACGGCAGGTCGTCGCGGCGTGCCTCACCGCCGGGACGGGAGCCCTCACCGTCGCCGTTGCCCAGCGGGCCCGCCGCCAGCGCCTCGGTCACGTCGAAGGAACCGGTCCCGCCGCCGTGCCCCGGAGCCACGGGACCGCCGGTCGCGCCGGGGAGCCCCGCGCCCTTCGCGCCGCCGGGGCGGGAGCCGCCCGGCATGCTCATCGAGCCGACGACACCACCGGGCCGCGCGGTACCCGCGCCCGGGCGCGCACCGCCGGGCGCGCCGGCACCGGGGGCCCCGGCAGCCGCGCCGCCGGCACCACCCGCACCGGGTCCCGAACCGCCGGACTGACCTGCGCCGTTGGACGGGGCGCCGCTCTGACCGGCCTTGCCCGGCGAGGACTTGCGCGGCGCGAACCAGTCGCTGGTCTTCTCCTCCGTCTGCGGCGCCGCCGGTTCGCCCGGGGTCTCGACGGTGCCCGTGGACGTGGAGGTCGCGGCGGTCGGGGCCGGCGCCTCGGTGTCCGTGCTCGCCGCGGAGCTGTCGGCTTCGGCGACGGGCTTGCGCACCACGACCGGCGGAATCGGCCGCGATCCGGGGATGTTGATCCGGATCCGGGTCGTCAGCGTGGTCTCGGTCTTGCGTTCCTCCGGCTGCGTGGCCGAACGGCCCGCGTCCGCACCGCTGTCGGAAGCCATGGGGGTCCCGTACGGCGGCGTGCCCGAGGGGTATGCGGCTCCGCCGCGCCCGTTGGGCCCGGAGGACGGAGTGTCAGTTTCACGACTCAAGGCAGGTTCTCCCGGTTGGCTCCGCCGCCCGTACCTCACTGCTTCGGGCGGCTCGGCGGCGCGCACCACCATACTGGCCACCTCTGTCCCGTATCCCACGACCGCTGGGGAAACCCACACCGGACTCGCACGAGCGCTTGGTGGAGAAGTGGTACGTCACTTGGCAAGTCGGACGTCGCCGCCGTCCGGTTGCCGCACCGGAGCGAGGGTGGCGCAGATCACAGCGACGGCCATACCTCCGAGCAGGAAGAGATAGGAGGAGGCGCTCGTGCCGAAGACGAAGTCGCCTTCGGGGCGGCTCGCGGTGAGCAGGATGACGGCGAGCATCCAGCCCCCGGCGGGCGCGACGGCCCCGGCCCGGCTGCCCACCAGCCGGCCACCGCCCAGGCAGAGCCCGGCCTCGCCCGCCAGCGCGAGCAGCAGGCCGCCCGGGAACAGCGCCGGCTGCACGAGCGCACCGGCCACTCCGACCACGGCGCCGAGCACGAAGAGTCCGAGGCAGGCGAGGACCCGCAGACCGGAGGGCCGCTTCAGCGGCTGGGCGAGCATCGAGCTCATGACGCCTCCTCGACGACGACACCGGCGAACAGGTCGGACTCGGGTCGCGCCGCCGGCTCCCCGCGTACCAATTGGTAGTACTCGGTGGTGAAGAGGGGTTGCGCGAGTTCGTTGGAGAGCGCGAAGTACAGGTCGGCCACGTCGATCTGGGTGGCGTGCGCGCGCATCGCGGCCGCCTTGGCGGCGGCGTGGGCGGTGCCGTCGACGACGGTGGTGACACGCTCGTCGTCGACGACGCCGGGGACGTCGTCGACGGTGGCGGCCTTGCCGAACGGCAGTCCGGGCAGATCCGCCTGAAGCCGGGCGAAGGCATCCTCGGCGACGGTCCGCGGGACGCGGTTCCAGTAGATCTTGGGGATGCGCCAGCCCGCGTCGTCGGCGAGTTCGGCCGCGCGCATGGCGATGCGGTGGGCCTGGATGTGGTCGGGGTGGCCGTAGCCGCCGTCCGGGTCGTAGGTGACCAGGACCTGGGGACGCACCTCCAGGATCACCTCGACCAGCGCCCGGGCCGCCTCGTCGACGTCGGCCTGCCACAGGCAGGCGGGGTCGTCGTTGTCGGCGATGCCCATCATCCCCGAGTCCTCGTAACGGCCCCGGCCGCCGAGGAGACGGAAGTCCTCGACACCGAGCTCGCGCATCGCGGCGGTGAGCTCACCCAGGCGGTGTTCGCCCAGCTCGGCGCCGGTCAGATGGCGCAGCTCGGGAGGGATGACCTCGCCGTGCTCGCCGAGGGTGCAGGTCACCAGGGTCACCTGGGCGCCCTCGGCCGCGTACTTGGCCATGGTCGCGCCGTTGTTGATCGACTCGTCGTCCGGGTGCGCGTGCACCAGGAGCAGACGCCGGGCGGGGTGTTCCGTCATGGGCCCAGCCTACGAGGCCGCTGTCTCCCGCCCCGTCCGGCCGCCGCCTCTCGAACGTATCCGTCACATGGTGTCCTCCGGAGGGTGCCCCGGCCAGAGTGTCCGGCCGGCGCGCGGGGAACAGGGCGGAACGGGCTCAGGCGGCAGCGGCAAGGGGAGTGTGGCAGTCACGGCAGTGTCCGGGGGTGGGTGAGCGGAAGGCGCGGTCGCAGCCGTCGCAGTTCTGGAGTGGGTGCCGGACGCGCGGTGGCGGGGCCGGGGTCGGGGCGCGGAACGGTGGTGGGGCAGGCAGCTGCGCGGTGAGGCGGTGGGCCAGAAGGGCGGCGGGTCGTCGTGGTCCTTCGGGCGGCAGGTCCGCGGTGAGGGCGTGGCGTACGGCGGCGGGGCTGACGTCGCGTTCGAGCCAGGCGGCGACGCCGGGAGCGAGGTGGGCGGTGTCGCAGGCGGAGAGGAGCAGGTGCGGGTCGTGGCGGCGGAGGTCGGAGAGCAGGTCGGTGGCCTGCTGGAGAAGGGCGGGGGCGGGGTGGGCGGGCTGGGGGACGGCGGGGAGGGGCTTCTTGCGGGGGGCCCGCTTCTTCGTCGGCGTCGGGTGTGGGTGCCGGGCGGGCGGCCCGTCGTGGGTGTGACGCCGGTTTCCTGGCTGATTGCAGGAGACGGTGCGGGTGACGATACGGCCGCCGGGGATGCGGGTGCGTTCGCGGCGCAGGTAGCCGTGGGTCTCCAGTTCGCGCAGGGCGGCGGCGATGCGGGTGGCGCCCTCGGGGAAGCGGGCGGTGAGGGTTTTGATGTCGACGCGGGCGCCCTTGGGCAGCGACTGGATGTGGCAGGCCAGACCGATCGCGAGGAGGGACAGCTCCGGGTGCTGGGTGAGGTGGTTGCCGATCACCGTGAAGCGGGTGGTGTGGCGGGTGTTGTCGTGGGTGAGGCCACCGCCGCTGCTGTGAGGCCGCCGGTTCGGGTGTTTGTTGGCGGCAGGGCCGGACTCGGCGCACGAGGGCGCGCTAGGGTTCTGCGTATCCATCGGGAAGCTCCTACTTCCTCGGTGGTCAGGCCCTCGCACTGGGATTGCCGTCCCGGCGGGGGCCGTCGCATGTCTGCGGTTGTGTTGCGCTGAGCGTATGTCCGGCAAGGGGCTGCGAATCCAGTTGAGTTGGCGATGTTCACCCAGGTGGGTGAGTTTGCGCCGCGGGCGGGAGGGGTGGGGCTTGGTCGGGTTCTTTCACCGTCGTGGTCCTTGGGAAAGACCGCCCCTCGCACCGGAGCACGAGCGGTCGGGTCTCGGTGGCGTGCCTACTTCGCACTCGGCCCACACCGTCTTGCGGGGATACGGTCCGGGGGCGGTGCCCCAGCGGTCGGCGAGCGCGTCGACGAGGACGAGACCTCGGCCGGATTCGGAGCAGGGGGCGGGGCGTTGCAGCCGTGGGAGACGGTCGCCCCGAGTGTCGGTGACCTCGATGCGCAGGGTGCCGCCGACGACGTAGAGGGTGAGCCGGAAGTCCCGACCGGGGACACGGCTGTGCGTGGCGGCGTTCGCCGCGAGTTCGGCCACGATGTGCGCCGCCGGGTCCAAGGGGAGCCCCCAGAAGCGGAGTTGTTCGGTGGCGAGCAGGCGGGCGAGGCGGGCTCCACGTGGGGTGGGCGACAACTGCACGCTGAAGTTGGGGCTGCACGCTTCGAGTGGGGTCTCGGGGGCGGCGGTTTCTTGATTCACATCACTCAGCGTGGTGGCGTGCGCCTACCGTGAACAGTGACGATGCCGTTGCGTACGGTGACTGTCCGGTGCTTGTCCGGTGGTGTCCGGGCTTGTCGGGGCGGGGTGTGCGGGTACGGAGCGGGTCGGTACGGCCGTACGACGGAGGGGCACGGAGATGTCGGTGGACGGTGAGGTCAGGCGGCTCAAGAGCGAGTCCGATGAGCCGGGTTGGGAGGTGGACCCGGACGACGACTGGGGTGTCGCCGTGGTCGCGACCGTGGGGCGGCAGCTGAAGCTGCGGCGGGAAGCGGTGGGGATGCGGGCCGCCGCGTTCGGGGAGGCGGTGGGGTACGGCGAGGACATGGTGTACAAGATCGAGGCCGGGAAGCGGATTCCTCGGCCTGAGTATCTGGACATGGCGGACGAGGTGCTGGGGGCTGGTGGGCTGCTCTCGGCGATGAAGGAGGACGTGAAGAGGGTTCGGTATCCGAAGAAGGTGCGGGACCTGGCGGAGATGGAGGCGAAGGCTGTCGAGTTGCTGTCCTACGGCAACCACAACCTCCATGGACTGCTTCAGACAGAGGAGCACGCAAGGTCCCTGCTGATGACCAGGCGTCCCGTGGCCCCAGAAGACCAGTTGGAGCAGGCCGTGGCGGCACGCATGGCCCGGAAGGCGATCTACGATCGCGCGCCAGCCCCTGAACTCAGCTTCGTCCTGGAAGAGACGACGCTGCGACGGCCGGTCGGGGGCAAGATGGTGTGGCGCAGGCAACTCGAACACCTGCTGGATGTAGCGCAGTTGCGGAACGTCGACATTCAGGTGATGCCGATGGACCGCTGGGATCATCCTGGGACAGGCGGCCGGATCCAAGTGCTGAAGTTCGGGGATGGCACAGCAGTTGGCCGTATGGACGACGAGTTCAACGGCCGTCCCGTCCACGACCCGAGGCAGCTGCGGGTCCTCGAACTGCGCTATGGCATCATCCGGGCCGAGGCTCTGACCGCACGGGAGTCACTGGCCTTCATCGAGCAACTGGTGGGAGACACATGATTCGCGAGGCCTCTACCGAGCTGGTGTGGTTCAAGAGCAGCTACAGCGACAGCAGCAACCCGAACGACTGTGTCGAGGTCGCCAACACCCCCGCCACCATCCACGTCCGCGATTCCAAGCACACCGCAGGCCCCCAGCTCGCCCTGACGCCGGAGGCCTGGTCAGCCTTCGTGCCCTTCGCGGCCGAAGACTGACAGCGGCTACTCGCCCTCCGCCTCCGGAACCTCGACCTCGCCGCCCAACGAGCGGCCGCCCGAAGTGTCGCGCAGGAGTGGAACAGGTCGGCCGGGGCGGGCTCCGGCCGGCTACGGTCCGGAACCCACGGGTCGGCGTGGCTCAGAACTTGATGCTGCCGATCATGCCCGCGATGTTCGTCGTCAGCTCACTGATGGTGGGCGCGACGGTCGAGGACGCCAGGTAGAAGCCGAGCAGCATGCAGACCACCGCATGCCCGGCTTTCAGCCCTGATTTCTTGATCAGCAGGAAGACGATGATCGCCAGCAGCACCACCGCCGAAATCGAGAGTGCCACGGCGGCTCACCTCCAAGAATCCCAGGCGCGGGGGGTCGGACTATGGGGGCAGATAAATCCATGCAGCAGCCAGCAGGTTCATACCCACTATGCGCTTGTGATCATAACTATCCGTCGGTGCGCATCGATCGGCGCACAGCCGCACAAGGGGGCGCACTGGCCAATATGGTCGGGGCATGACGACCGAGCCTGTCTCCTTCCCCCGACGGCACGCCCGCACCCAGAGGTTCACGCTCGGCGCGCCGCGCGCGTTCGCGGTGGCGCCCGACGGTTCCCGAGTCGCGTTCCTGCGCTCCTCCTCCGGCACGGACCCGGCGAACGCCCTGTGGGTGCTCGACACGGTGGACGGCGGGGAGCGCGTGGCGGCCGACCCTCGCGCCCTCCTGGGCGGTGCCTCGGAGGACCTCCCGCCCGAGGAGCGGGCACGGCGCGAGCGCAGCCGTGAGTCCGGCGCCGGCATCGTCGCCCACGCCACCGACAGCGCCGTGGAGTTGGCGTCTTTTGCCTTGTCAGGGCGGCTTTTCACAGCCGAGCTGCGGGCCGGCACGGCACGTGAACTCGTCGTCCCAGGGCCGGTGATCGACCCGCGCCCCTCCCCCGACGGACGGCACATCGCGTACGTCGCCCAGGGCGCCCTGCGGGTGGTGGGAGCCGAAGGTGAGGGCGACCGCGCGCTCGCCGAGCCGGAGTCGGACGGCGTCACCTACGGCCAGGCGGAGTTCATCGCCGCCGAGGAGATGGGGCGCCACCGTGGCTTCTGGTGGGGTCCGGAGTCGGACCTGCTGCTGGTGGCGCGCGTGGACGACACGCCGGTGAACCGGTGGTGGATCGCCGATCCGACGCGTCCGGAGCGGGAGCCGCAGCGGGTGGCGTACCCGGCGGCGGGGACCGCCAACGCGGACGTACGGCTGTTCGTGATCGGCCTGGACGGGGTGCGCACGGAGGTTTCCTGGGACCGGGCGCGCTATCCGTATCTGGCGCGAGTGCACTGGTCAGCGGCGGGTGCGCCACTGCTGCTCGTACAAGCGCGCGACCAGCGCAGCCAGCTCTTCCTGGCCGTGGACACGGCGACCGGGGCGACCCGGATGGTGCACGCGGACGAAGATCCACAATGGCTGGAACTTTTCCCTGGCGTGCCCTGCTGGAGCCCTTCCGGGTACCTCGTGCGCATCGCGGACGAGGGTGGCGCTCGCGTGCTCACGGTGGGCGAGCGGCCGTTGACCGGGCCACAGCTGCACGTCCGGGCGGTACTGGACGTCTCCGACGACGATGTGCTGGTCTCGGCGTCCGCGGGCCAGGCCGCGGCCGATCCCGGGACCGGTGAAGTGCACGTCTACCGGGTGAACGAGCTGGGCGTGGAGCGTGTGTCGCAGGAGCCCGGCGTGCACACGGCGGTACGCGCCGGGGGCGTGACGGTACTGGTGTCCCACACGCTCGATCGCCCCGGGGCTCGGGTGCGGGTGTACCGGGACGGGAAGCAGACGGCGACGGTCCGGTCCCATGCCGAAGATCCCGGTTTGCCCCCGCGCGTGACGCTCACCGAGGGGGGCGCACGCCGCATCCCGTGCGCCGTGCTGTTGCCTCGGAACCACCAAGGGGATGCCCCACTTCCGGTTTTGCTGGATCCGTACGGAGGTCCGCACGCCTCCCGGGTGGTCGCCGCGCACAACGCGTACCTCACCTCGCAGTGGTTCGCCGACCAGGGGTTCGCGGTGGTCGTCGCGGACGGGCGCGGTACACCCGGGCGTTCACCCGCCTGGGAGAAGGCGGTCCACGGCGACCTCACCGTCTCCCTCGACGACCAGATCGACGCCCTGCAGGACCTCGCCGGGTCCCACCCGCTCGACCTGTCCCGGGTGGCGATCCGCGGCTGGTCGTACGGCGGCTGGCTGGCAGGACTGGCGGTGCTGCGCCGGCCGGACGTCTTCCACGCGGCCATCGCGGGGGCCCCGGTGACGGACTGGCGTCTCTACGACACGCACTACACGGAGCGGTACCTGGGCGACCCGGCCGCACAGCAGGAGGCGTACGCGAAGAGCTCGCTGGTGACCGACGAGGGCCTCTCCTCCCCCGCCGAACCGCACCGTCCGCTGATGATCGTGCACGGCCTCGCCGACGACAACGTGGTGGTCGCCCACGCCCTGCGCCTGTCCTCGGCGCTGCTGGCCGCCGGCCGCCCGCACGAGGTGCTGCCGCTGTCCGGGGTGACGCACATGACCCCGCAGGAGCAGGTCGCGGAGAACCTGCTGCTGCTCCAGGTGGACTTTCTCAAGCGGTCGCTGGGAACGGCCTGAACAGCAGCGGACCGGGGTGCATGACGCGCCCCGGTCCGCTTACGGCACCCGCACGGCCGTACGCTGTTCAGCCTGACGCGTCCGTATATCGGGATCGGGTCGGCGAAGTTGCCTGCGTGTTAACGCAGTTCGTGGGTGTTTGTACGGCTATCGGGTCTCGGAAGTCGGCTGCCGGCCGTCCGCCGTCGGCCGTCCGGTGCCGGCCGTCCGGCGTCGGTCATGACTCCACCTCCGCCGGAACCACCGACTTCTCCTCCGCGAAGTGACAGGCGGAGGGGTGTGCCTCGGGCCCTCCCGTCCCCCACAGGTGAGGCGGCGGCGCGAGCTCCGGTACCTCCTGGGCGCAGCGGTCCCGGGCCTTCCAGCAGCGAGTGCGGAAGCGGCAGCCGGAGGGGACGTTCGTCGGGGACGGGACGTCGCCCGCGAGGATGATGCGCTCGCGCAGCTCGCGGGCCTCCGGGTCGGGTACGGGCACCGCGGAGAGCAGGGCCTGGGTGTAGGGATGCGTCGGGTGGTCGTAGATCTCGGTGTCCCTGCCGGTCTCCACGATCCGGCCGAGGTACATCACAGCGACCCGGTCGGAGATGTGCCGGACGATCGACAGGTCGTGGGCGATGAAGACGTACGACAGGTCGAACTCGCTCTGCAGGCGGTCCATCAGGTTGATGACCTGGGCCTGGACGGAGACGTCGAGCGCGGAGACCGGTTCGTCGGCGACGATCACCTCGGGGCGCAGGGCGAGGCCGCGGGCGATGCCGATGCGCTGGCGCTGGCCGCCGGAGAACTGGTGCGGGTAGCGGTTGATGAACTCGGGGTTCAGACCGACCACGTCCAGCAGGTCCCGCACCCTGCGGCGCCGGTCGCCCTTCGGGGCGACCTCGGGGTGGATGTCGTACGGCTCCCCGATGATGTCGCCCACCGTCATCCGGGGGTTGAGGGAGGTGTACGGGTCCTGGAAGACCATCTGGATGTTGCGGCGTACGGCCTTCAGGGCGCGGCCGGACAGCCTGGTGATGTCCTCGCCCTTGTACGTGATCGAACCGGCCGTCGGGCGTTCCAGGTTGACCAGCATCTTGGCGACCGTCGACTTGCCGCAGCCGGACTCGCCGACGATGCCCAGGGTCTCGCCGCGGTGCAGGGTGAAGTCGACGCCGTCGACCGCCTTCACCGAGCCGACCTGCTTCTTGAAGAGGATGCCCTGGGTGAGCGGGTAGTGCTTGACGAGCCCGCTGACCTCCAGAATCGGCTCAGCCATTCAGGCACTCCCTCCAGAAGTGGCAGGCACTCGTCCGGTCCGCGCCCGACTCGGTGACGTCGTACGAGGGTGGAACGTCGGTACGGCACACGTCCTGGGCCATGGGGCAGCGGGGGTGAAAGGCGCAACCCCCCGGGATGTCCATGAGGTTGGGGGGCAGGCCCTTGATGGCGTAGAGCTCCCGGCCCTTGAGGTCCAGGCGCGGGATGGAGTCCAGCAGGCCACGGGTGTACGGGTGGGCGGGCGCCTTGTAGATGTCGTGGACCGGCGCCGACTCCACGATCCGGCCCGCGTACATGACGGCGATCCGGTCGGCCACGTCGGCGACCACGCCGAGGTCGTGGGTGATGAGGACGAGCCCCATGCGGTACTCGCGCTGCAACTCGGCGAGCAGGTCCATCACCTGGGCCTGGACGGTGACGTCGAGGGCGGTGGTGGGCTCGTCGGCGATGACGAGCTTGGGTTCGAGGGCGAGCGCCATCGCGATCATGATGCGCTGGCGCATGCCGCCGGAGAACTGGTGGGGGTACTGCTTGACGCGCTCCCCGGCGGCCGGGATACGCACCCGGTCCATCAGCTCGACGGCCTTGGCCCGGGCGTCCTTCCTCGACATCCCCCGGTGCACGACGAACATCTCGCCGAGCTGGTCCCCGACGGTCAGTACGGGGTTCAGCGACGACAGGGCGTCCTGGAAGATCATCGCCATCTCGGCGCCGCGGACCTTGCGCCGCTCCTCCTCTTTCAGCTTCAGCAGGTCCCGCCCCTCGAAGAGGATCTCGCCGCCCGTGATGCGCCCCGGAGGCATGTCGAGGATCCCCATCACCGCCTGCGCGGTCACCGACTTCCCGGACCCGGACTCGCCCAGCACGGCGAGGGTCTCGCCCGCGTCCACGCCGTAGTCGACCCCGTTCACGGCTCGGGCGACGCCGTCCCGGGTCCGGAACTCCACCTGAAGGTCGCGAACTTCCAGCAGCATGACGCGGGTTCACCTCAGCTTCGGGTCCAGGGCGTCGCGGACCGCGTCGCCGAGCATGATGAAGGCCAGGACCGTGACGGCGAGGGCGCCGGAGGGCCAGAGGAGGGCGTGGGGGGCGTTGCGGATGTACGGGGAGGCCGCGGAGATGTCGATGCCCCAGGAGACGCTCGGGGGTTTCAGGCCGACGCCCAGATACGACAGGGTCGCCTCCAGGGCGATGTAGGTGCCGAGCGCGATGGTCGCGACCACGATCACCGGAGCGACGGCGTTGGGCGCGATGTGGCGGAGCAGGATGCGGGAGTTGGACGCGCCCAGGGCGCGGGCGGCCTGCACGTAGTCGTTCTCCTTGGCGGTGATGACCGCGCCGCGGGCGATACGGGAGATCTGGGGCCAGCCGAGCAGCACGATGAAGCCGATGACCGGCCAGACGCTGTTGCTGGTCACCACCGAGAGCAGCACCAGGCCGCCGAGGATCACCGGGATGGCGAAGAAGACGTCGGTGACACGGGAGAGCAGCGAGTCCGCCACCCCGCCGAAGAACCCGGCGAGCGCGCCCAGCACCGAGCCGAGGACCGCCACCCCCAGCGTGGCACAGACGCCGACCACGACGGACGTACGGGCGCCGTAGACGGTGCGCGTGTAGACGTCGCAGCCCTGGCCGTCGTAGCCGAAGGGGTGACCGGGCGAGGAGCCCTGCTGGGCCTTGGCGAGGTCGCACTTGAGGGGGCTGCCGGAGGCGATCGCCGAGGGCCACAGCGAGATGACCACCAGGAAGAGGATGATCAGGCCCGAGACGATGAAGACGGGGTTGCGTCGCAGATCGCGCCAGGCGTCCGACCAGAGGCTGCGGGGCCGGCCCGCGTCGGCCGGCGCGGCGGCCGGGTCCTGCCCCGCCGGGCCGGCGGGGTGCGTCCGCTCGGGCGTCCGCGCCTCGCCGGAGGTCAGGTCCACGGCACCTGCGATACCGCTTGAGGCGATCGCGCCCTCGGGTGACAACGGCTGCTCAGGCATAGCGGATCCTCGGGTCCAGTACGGCGTAGAGGAGGTCGACGACCAGGTTGCAGAGGAGGAAGACGAGGACGAGGACCGTCACGAAGCCGACGACCGTCTGTGTGTTCTGGCGCAGGATGCCCTGGTAGAGCTGGTAGCCGACGCCATGGATGTTGAAGATCCGCTCCGTGACGATCGCGCCGCCCATGAGGAAGCCGATGTCGGCTCCGATGAAGGTGACGACCGGGATGAGGGAGTTGCGCAGGAGGTGCCGGGTGACGACCCGGCGTCGGGGCAGCCCCTTCGCGACGGCCGTACGGACGTAGTCGGAGCGCCGGTTCTCCGCGACGGAGGTGCGGGTCAGCCGGGTGACGTAGGCGAGGGAGACCGAGGCGAGGACCAGGCCCGGCAGGATCAGCTCGCCGAAGGGGGCGGCCGGGGAGACGGACGGCCTGATCCATCCCCACTCGACGCCGAGCAGCAGCTGGAGCAGCAGCCCGGTGACGAAGGTGGGGACGGAGATGACGACGAGGGTCAGCAGCAGGACCCCGGTGTCGACCGGGCGGCCGCGGCGCAGGCCGGTGAGGACGCCCAGCGTGATGCCGATGACGACCTCGAAGAGGACGGCGACGATCGTGAGGCGGAAGGTGACCGGGAAGGCCGTCGACATCAGCTCGGTGACTTCCTGGCCGTTGAACGCCGTACCGAAGTCTCCGGTGAAGACGTTCCCCATGTAGGTCAGGTACTGCTGCCACACGGGCTTGTCGAGGCCGAACTCCCGCTTGAGCTGGGCGGCCGTCGCCGGGTCGCACTGCCGGTCGCCGCACAGGCCCGCGATGGGGTCGCCCATCACGTTCACCATGAGGAAGATCAGCAGCGTGGACCCGATGAACACCGGGACCATCTGCAGCAGGCGCCGCACGACGTACCGCCCCATGGCGGGCTCAGCCGACCTTGATCTCGTTGTAGACGGGCACGCTGAACGGGTTGAGGGCCACGTTCGACAGGCGCTCGGACCAGCCCGCGCTGCCGTTCTGGTACCAGAGCGGGATGGACGCCATGTTGTCCCGGACGACCTCCTCGGCCTTCTGGAACATCTCCACGGCCTTCGCCGGGTCCGTTTCGGCGTTCGCCTCGTCGACGAGCCGGTCGAACTCCTCGCTCGACCACTTGCCGTCGTTGGAGGAGGCGTTGGTGTAGTAGAGCGGCTGGAGGAAGTTCTGGGGCAGGGGGTAGTCCATCTGCCAGCCGGCCCGGAAGGGACCGGAGAGCTTCTGGGTCGTGCTCTTGCTCCTGAAGTCGGCGAAGGTGCCGATGGGGTTGCCGACGCAGGCCCGGTCGTCGTCCAGGGCGTTGTTGATGGAGTTGCAGACGGCGTCCACCCACAGCTTGTGGGAGCCGGTGTCGGCGTTGTACGTGATCTTCACCTGGCCGCCGGGCAGCCCGCCGCCCTCCTCGATCAGCTTCTTCGCGGCGGCCGCGTCGTACTGGCACCACTCACCGCACAGCCCCTCCTTGTAGCCGCCCTCCTTGCCGAGGACGGGTGAGGTCCAGTCGGTGGCGGGGGTGCGGGTCCTGTGGAAGATGGTGTCGGTGATCTGCTCGCGGTCGATCGCGCGGGACAGCCCCTTGCGGACCTTGACCGAGCCGGCCTTGTTCCATTCCTTGTCGTAGTGGGGGAAGGACAGGGTCTGGATGATGCCGGCCGGGGTGTTGAGGTAGCGGTCGCCGAGGTCGGCCCTGACGTTCTTCAGCTGCTGGGCCGGTACGTCGTCGACGAGGTCGAGGTTGCCGGCCATCAGGTCGGTGTAGGCCGTGTTGTTGTCGGTGTAGACCTTGAGGGTGACGCCGCCGTTGCGGGCCGCGTCGTCGCCCGGGTAGGCGTCCCACTTCGTCAGGCGCATCTCGGAGCCCTTGGTGTACGACTCCACGGTGTAGGGACCGTTGCCGACGGGCTTGGCCAGCCAGGCGTCGTGGTCCTCGTAGAAGGCGCGTGGCAGCGGGACGAAGGCGTTGTAGCCGAGGGTGTCGGGGAAGCTGGAGAACTTCTGGCTGAGCCTGACGGTGAAGGTCCGCTCGTCGACCACCTTCAGCCCGGACATCGTGGAGGCCGTCTGCTCGCCCTTCTCCGGGTGGACCCGGTCGTAGCCCTCGATGTAGCTGAAGAAGTACGCGTTCTTCTGGTTGTTCCTCAGGCTCGCCCCGTAGTTCCAGGCGTCCACGAACGACCTGGCGGTGACCTTCTCGCCGTTGCTGAAGGTCCAGCCGTCCTTGACGGTGACGGTGAAGTTCTGCGAGTCGGTGGTCTCGATCCGCTCGGCGAGCATGTCCTCGGCCTCGCCCGTCTTCGGGTCGTACTGCTTCAGCCCCCGGAAGATCATGGAGAGCACCTTGCCGCCCTGCACCTCGTTGGTGTTGGCCGGCTCCAGCGGGTTCTGCGGATCCGTCCACGAGGAGGTGAGCACCGCGCCGCTGTCACCGCCGCTGCCGGCCCCGCTCCCGCAGGCCGCTGTCGCGAGTGCGACGACCACCGCGCAGGCGGCCCACCGGGCATGTGTGACTGACCGCATCGAGTGCCTCCTCCGGTACTGATCCCTTACGGGCCAATATCGAGTCAAAAGGCACATAGCGCACATCAGCTCCGGCCAATGGAGCAACGTGCCGTCAGGGCACACGAAGCCGTTGGAGCGACGAAACGGACTTCTCCCCACACGCCTCCCGGCCGGGTCGGTGGATCTTCCGCAGGCGACGCAATGGATCTTCAGGATCCGATGCGGAACCGTTTTGTTTCGACCCCGCGATGTACACATTTCGACACAGGAGCGTCCGCATATCGAACCTGTTGCCGGATTAGTCCAGTTGGTCCGAGTCAAGGCACGACTCGATCACGTTGCGCTACCCGCGTAGCTACGGAATGGTCAAGACAGGGTAAAGAACGTAAAGAGACAACCAAGTCGGCCGAGAATTTATTGACCTTGAATGAATTGCGTTGAAAAAGTCCGGCGTAGCCCGTAGGGGAGCGTGCCCTGCGGAGTCATCAGACCCTCCCTTGGGCCAGGAGCACCATGACCCCCCCAACTCCATCCGCGGCTGCCCCGCTTGAGGCGACTGACGAAAGCATCGACAAGTCGCCTTCGCCCTCCACCCCTAAGGGCAACGAGAGCCGCTCGCCTGGACGGCTGGCGTGGAACCGCTTCAAGCGGGACCGCACGGGCGTCATATCGGCGTACATCGTGATCTTCTTCTTCGTGATCGCGCTCGCCGCTCCGCTCATCGCGAAGCTGTACGGCAAGGACCCGTACACCACATACGCGAGCGAGCGGCCTGAGCTGCTCAACGCCTTCTCGTACCCGGCGGGTCCGAACGGCGGCATCAGCTCGGAGTTCTGGTTCGGTATCGAGCCTCAGCTCGGGCGTGACGTCTTCACCTTCCTGCTCTACGCCATCCGCACCTCGCTGGGCATCGCCCTGGCCGCCACCCTGCTCACCGTGTTCCTCGGTGTGGTCATCGGTGTCACCGCGGGCTATCTCGGCGGCAAGACGGACTACCTCGTGGGCCGGATCATCGACATCCTCCTGTCGTTCCCGTCCACGCTCTTCTTCATCGCCTTCATGCCGGTCGTGTACGGACTCTTCGTCGCCGCCGACGACGAGATCCCGACCTGGCTGCGAGCCACCGGCCTCATCATCGTGCTCTCCGCCTTCGGCTGGGCGTCCATCGCCCGACTGCTGCGCGGCCAGGTACTCGGCCTGCGCGAGCGGGAGTTCGTCGAGGCGGCCAAGGTCACGGGTGCGTCACCGCGGCGTATCGTCTTCAAGGAGCTGCTGCCCAACCTGTGGACGCCGATCATCATCCAGTCCACGCTGATGCTCCCGGCGTTCGTCACCGCTGAGGCGGGTCTCGCCTTCCTCGGGGTCGGCATGATCGACCCGACTCCCGACTGGGGCGTCATGATCCAGCGGGGCGCGATGTTCTACACCGAGGACATCACCTTCATGCTCTTCCCGGGCATGTCCATGGTGATCTTCGTCCTCGCGTTCAACCTGCTCGGCGACTCGGTACGTGACGCTCTCGACCCGAAGTCCAAGCGCTAGCTCCGGCCCACTTCAGGACCACGGCGAAGGCGCCGGGGTGCCGGATCTGTCTCATCACTCCCACTTCAAGGCAGGAAGCCATGTCCTTCTCCCGTAGAAACTTCCTCATCGCCACCGGCGTCGCCGCGGCGTCGACCTCGGTGCTCAGCGCCTGCAGCAGCGGCAACGAGGGCGGCTCCGGGCAGAACGACGCCCCCAAGGTCAGCGGCTCCAAGACCATCGCGATCCCGGTCGGCACCAAGGCCGACTCGGTCGGTCCGGCCGCCGAGGTCAAGGGCGCCGCCACGGGCGGAACGATCTACTCGCTCCAGCAGTTCGACATGGACCACATGGACCCGGCGCAGATCTACGTCTCCACCGAGGGCGCCATCACCGTGCCGATCATGCGCGGTCTGACCGGCTACAAGCTGGACGACAAGGGCGGCGCCACCCTGGTCGGCGACGCCGCGACCGACGCCGGCACCATGAAGGACGGCGGCAAGACCTGGTCCTTCACCCTGAAGGACGGCCTGAAGTGGGAGGACGGCTCCGACGTCTCCATGGACGACGTCCGCCACACCTTCGAGCGCCTCTTCGCCACCTTCATCACCGAGGGTCCGCGCTACGTCCAGAACTGGCTGGAGGGCGGCGAGAAGTACAAGGGCCCGTTCGACGGCAAGAGCCTCGACTCCATCGAGATCGACGGCAAGACCGTCACCTTCCGCCTCAACGAGCCCCGCACCGACTTCAACTACACGCTCGCGATGCGTGGTTACTCCCTGGTCTCGAAGAAGAAGGACACCAAGGAGAAGTACGACAAGCGTCCGTTCTCCTGCGGCCCGTACAAGATCGGGGACCGCCAGATCGGCAAGTCGATGACCTTCGTGCGCAACGAGCACTGGGACCCGAAGACGGACCCGATCCGCAACGCCTACCCGGACAAGTACGTCTTCCAGTTCGGCTACGAGCTGGTGGCGTCGACCGACCGCTGGATCGCGGACAAGGGCAACGACCAGTACGCGGTGCCGATCTTCAACGAGGTCGCCCCGGAGCGCGTCGCCCAGGTGCTCACCAACCCGGAGCTGAAGAAGCGCGTCCTCACCGCGGTCGACACGGCCACCTACTACTGGCCGATCAACATGACCCGTGTCAAGGACCTCAAGGTCCGACAGGCCATCAACTACGCCTGGCCGCACCAGCAGATCCAGACCATCTCCGGCGGCAAGGCCACCACCGAGGTCGCCACCACGATCCTCGCCCCCGTGACGCCCGGCTACTCCAAGTTCGACCTGTACGGCGTGGACAAGAAGCCGGGCGGCAACCCCGCGAAGGCGAAGGCCCTGCTGAAGGAGGCCGGCAAGCTCGGGTACAAGCTCGTCATCGCCTTCCAGCAGTCGGACACCCAGGTGAAGACCGCCGTCGCCGTCAAGAACGCGCTGGAGGCGGCCGGCTTCGAGGTCGTCACCAAGCAGGTCGACAAGTCGACGTTCTACACGCAGATCGGCAAGATCGACAACGACTTCGACCTGTTCGGTGCCGGCTGGAGCCCGGACTGGCCGAACGGCTACTCCGTCTTCTACCCCTGCTGGAGCGGCAAGAACATCGGCGACGGCCGCAGCAACTACGCGCAGCTGAACGACCCGAGCATCAACAAGGCCATCGACGCCGCCTCCCGGATCGCGGACGTGGAGGAGGCCAACAAGGCCTGGGGCAACATCGACAAGATGATCAACGAGCAGGCCGCGGTCGTTCCGGACTACCACAAGATCCGTAACTACATCTACGGCTCCAAGGTCGGCAACGTCATCTGGGACAGCGCCAACACCTGCGTCGCGCTCAACAAGCTCTACGCCAAGAAGTAACCGAGCGACATCCCTTGGGGCGGCCATCCCGTATGGCCGCCCCTGCGGCCCACCCCCCTCTACTTCCCTCCCGGCGACGGCGCCCCGTCCGGAAAGTCACGCCTCATGTTCCGCTTCCTTGTCCGCCGAGTCACCGGCGCGCTGGTCATCCTGTTGATCATCAGCGCCATCACCTTCTGGCTCTTCTACGCCGTGCCGCGTGACCCCGCCATGATGTCCTGCGGCAAGAACTGCACGCCTGAGAACCTTGAGCAGATCCGGAAGAACCTGGGCATCGACAAGCCGATCCCGGCGCAGTACTGGGCGTGGCTCGTGGGCATCTTCGCCGGACGGGACTACGCCGGTTACGGCTACTGCAACGCGCCTTGCCTCGGCTACTCCTTCGCCAACAACGAGCCCGTCTACGGCACGATCATGGACCGTCTGCCGACGACCCTCTCGCTCGCGTTCGGCGCTGCCGTCGTCTTCCTGATCCTCGGAATCGGCGCGGGCATGCTCGCGGCCCTCAAGCAGGGCCGGTTCCTGGACAAGTTCGCCAGCTCGGCCTCGCTGCTCGGCTCCTCGCTGCAGATCTACTTCGTCGGTTACATCGCCATGTTCTTCTTCGTGGCGCAGCTGGGGTGGCTCGACCAGCCGCAGTGGACTCCGCTCACCGAGAATCCGGTCGCCTGGTTCTCGGGGCTCCTGCTGCCCTGGTTGGTCCTCGCGATCATCTTCACCGCCAACTACACCCGCATGACCCGCTCGCAGCTCGTCGAGCAGTTGAGCGAGGACTACGTCCGCACGGCACGGGCCAAGGGCCTGTCCCGCTCGAACGTGTTCTTCCGGTTCGCCTGGCGGGGCGCGATGGGTCCCATCGTCACGGTGTTCGGCATCGACCTCGGCACCCTGGTCGGCGGTGCCATCATCACCGAGTCGACCTTCAGCCTTCCCGGCATCGGCCGGCTCGCGGTGAAGTCCGTGGACCAGAGCGACCTTCCGATGCTGCTGGGTGTGACCCTGCTGGCGGCCGGCGCGATCGTGTTCTTCAACATCATCGTGGACGCCGTCTACGCCCTCATCGACCCGCGGATCCGGCTCGCCTGACCTCCGCCCCCACTCCCGACCCCTCGCATCACCCCCCAGGAGCGTCCCCGTGACGAGCACCGATCAGCAGCCCTTCCTCTCCGTCAGGGACCTGAAAGTCCACTTCTCCACCGAGGACGGCATCGTCAAGGCCGTCGACGGGCTCACCTTCGACCTCGCCAAGGGGCAGACGCTCGGCATCGTGGGTGAGTCGGGCTCCGGCAAGTCCGTCACCAACCTGACGATCCTCGGCCTCCACGACCGCGACCGCACCGCGATCGACGGAGAGATCCTGCTGGACGGCAAGGAGCTGCTCACCGCCACCGAGAAGGAGCTGGAGCGGCTGCGCGGCAACAAGATGGCCATGATCTTCCAGGACGCGCTGGCCTCGCTGTCGCCGTACCACACGATCGGCACGCAGATCAGCGAGACGTACCGCAAGCACACCGGTGCCTCCAAGAAGGAGGCCCGGGCGCGGGCGATCGAGATGCTGAAGCGGGTCGGGATCCCCCAGCCGGACGTGCGGGTCGACGACTACCCGCACCAGTTCTCCGGCGGTATGCGTCAGCGCGCGATGATCGCGATGGCGCTGGTCTGCGACCCCGAGCTGCTGATCGCCGACGAGCCGACCACCGCCCTGGACGTGACAGTGCAGGCCCAGATCCTGGACCTGCTCAAGGAGCTCCAGCAGGAGTTCGGCACGGCGATCATCTTCATCACGCACGACCTCGGCGTCATCGCCGACATCGCGGACGACGTGCTGGTGATGTACGGCGGCCGGTGCGTGGAGCGGGGCACCAAGAAGGAAGTGCTGAGCGACCCCCAGCACCCTTACACAGTGGGGCTGTTGAGCTCCATGCCGAGCCTCGAGGGATCGGTCGACGTGCCGCTGACCCCGATCCCGGGCTCGCCGCCCTCGCTGCTCAACCCGCCCTCCGGGTGCCGCTTCCACCCGCGGTGCGCCTTCGTGGACAAGGTCCCGGGCGGACTGTGCTCCACGGAACGGCCGCTGCTGGACGTGGTGGACGGCCGGGGCTCCGCCTGCCACCTCCCCGCGGAGCAGCGGGGGGATCTCTTCGCCGACTTCGCCGCCTCGCGGCACTGACGTACACGAGACGGGACATCACCATCATGAGCAACGCGCAACCGCTCCTGGACGTCAGCGGTCTGACCAAGCACTTCCCGATCAAGGGCGGCTTCCCGATCAAGCGCACCGTCGGCGCCGTCAAGGCCGTGGACGGCCTCGACTTCCAGGTCGCCGAGGGCGAGTCCCTCGGTCTGGTGGGCGAGTCGGGCTGCGGCAAGTCGACGACGGGCCGGCTGATCACCCGGCTCCTGGAGCCGACCGGCGGCAAGATCTCCTACCGCGGCCAGGACATCACGCACGCGGGCCGCAAGCAGCTGGCGCCGATCCGGTCCGAGATCCAGATGATCTTCCAGGACCCGTACGCCTCGCTGAACCCGCGGCAGACGGTGGGCAAGATCATCTCCGGGCCGATGGAGATCAACGACATCAACCCGGCCGGCGGCCGCGAGAAGCGGGTCCG
>NZ_JBSFEP010000035.1:0-57423 GCF_053594495.1 Streptomyces sp. NPDC001920 | reverse complement strand
CTACGCCAACCCGTCCGCCTCACCACCGCCCTCACCACCCTCCACACCCACAACGTCACCACCTACCTCGAAATCGGACCCCACCCCACCCTCACCACCTTCGCCAACGCCCCCTGCCGGCCGACCCTGCACCGGGATCACCCCGAACCGGCCACCGTGCTCACCGCGCTCACCCACGCCCACACTCGAGGTCACACCGCCCGGCCCACCGGAGACCGCCCGCCCGCGCCCTGCGTCGACCTCCCCACCTATCCCTTCCAGCACCGCACCTACTGGCTCAACCCGCCTCAGCAGGAGGTACGGCAGGCTCCCGAGGCTGAGTTCTGGCAGGCGGTGGAGGACGGTGACCTGGACGCCCTGGCGGCGACGCTGCGGCTGTCGGCGGACCGGCGGGATGCGCTGGGTGCTGTCCTGCCCGCGCTGTCGACGTACAAGCGGGGGCAACGCTGGCACTACCGGCTGATGTGGGAGCCCGTCCCCGAGCCGACCGGTGCGGGTGCGCCCAGGACGTGGCTGATCGTCGGGCACGATCAGCAGCTCTCCACCCTGCTGACCGCGCGCGGCGACCGAGTCGTCGGCGGCGGGCCCGACGATGTGACGGCTGCCGTGGACGGAGTGTTGTGGCTACCCGGGCCGCAGGACACGCAGACGGCGGCGGCAGCCGCACTGGCGGGCCTGGACGCTGTGGCACCCGTGTGGGTCGTGACCCGCGCGGGAGCGGCCGTCGGAAGGGAGGACGCGCCGGCCGACCCGGGTGCGGCCGCGTTCTGGGGGCTCAGCCAGGCACTCGCGGACGGGTGTCCGGAGCGCCGGTTCGGGCTGATCGACCTGCCTCGGGAGGTCGACGGCGCGATCGCGGACCGTATGAGCCGGCTTCTCGGCGCGGGCGACGAACCGCGGGTGGCGCTGCGTACGACGGGCGCGTTCGCGCCCCGTCTGGTGCCCGTGGCGCCGGTCGCGGCGGCGGCGTCACGATGGGAACCGAAGGGCACGGTTGTCGTCACGGGTGCCGTGACGCCCCTGGGTGAGCGGCTGGTCCGGTGGGTGGCAGGGCATGCCGGGGCCCGCGTGCTGCTGCCGGTGGGCGTGGCGGACGGCGACCGCCCGGAGCTGTCACGGCTGGCGGCCGATCTCGGGGACCGGGTGACGGTCGTGCCCGGTGATCCGGCCGCCCAGGAAGATGTGGCCCGGCTGTGGGCGCGGGCACAGGAACCGATCACGGCGGTCCTCCATGTAGCCGTGGACGCCACCGAACGGCATGACCTGGAGGTGGCCGCACGCCTCGACGCCATGGCCCGCGAGTCGGGTGTGGAGACGTTCGTGCTCGTCACGTCGGCGGCGGCGGTGTTCACCGCTCCGGAGTCTCGGCAGGACACTGCCGCGTCGCTGCACGCGTCGCTCGACGCGCTTGCCGCCGGGCGCCGGGCCGCCGGGCATCCGGTGGTGGCCTTGGCCG
Organism: Streptomyces sp. NPDC001920; assembly: GCF_053594495.1. Taxonomy (NCBI): domain Bacteria; kingdom Bacillati; phylum Actinomycetota; class Actinomycetes; order Kitasatosporales; family Streptomycetaceae; genus Streptomyces; species Streptomyces sp. NPDC001920. Next base: position 55,967 of record NZ_JBSFEP010000035.1, on the reverse strand, counting down.
TTGTTACGGAGTGGCCGGAGACCGAGCCGGGTGCCGCTGTTCCGCCCGGTGTGCGAGCGGTGCCGCCGGAGCATGTCGTGGCGCTCGTGGAGCAGGCGGTGCAGCTGGATGGCAAGTTCCTCGTCGTCGCCGACGTCGACTGGGACGAACTGCTCGGGCAGCCCCAAGGGCAGGTCCGACGGCGGCTCTTCCAAGGGGTGCCGCTGGCGCGCCGGGCGCTGCGGGCAGCCGGTGTGCCGGGCGACGGCGGCGCGGCCGGAACGTCGCCCACACGGCTCTCCGACGTTCCGGAAGGGGAGCGACTGGAGTTCTTGTTGGGGCTGATCCGCTCCGAGTCCGCAGCCGTGTTGGGCCACTCAGCGCCGGATGCCGTGGAGGTCGACGTCGACTTCCTGAGCCTCGGCTTCTCGTCGATCACCGCGCTGGAGCTGAGCAACCGGCTGGGAGCCGCCGGTCTGGACGTGGAGCTGGAACCGGCCGCCGTGTACGACCATCCGACGCCCGCTGCGCTGGCCCGGCATCTGCACGACCTGCTCGGTGGCCGTGCCGAGGTGGGGCCGGCCGCCACCCCTTCCGTCACGACCCCGTGACGACATCCGTTTCGAGCTGTTTCGAGCTGTTTCGAGGAGCGATTCATGAGCGATCCCGTTGTCATCGTCGGCGCCGGACCGGTCGGCCTGATGCTCGCCTGCGAGCTCGGTCTCGCCGGCGTGCAGACCGTCGTCCTGGAGCGGAAGGACGCGCCTGGCGAGCAGTCACGCGGTGGGGCCATCAACTCGGCCGTGGTGGAGCTGCTCACTCAGCGTGGCGTCATGGAGGCCCTGCAGAACGACGGCTTCCCCTTTCCTCAGGCGCACTTCGCGCACATCCCACTGGACTTTCCGCGGCTCGACGGCGGGCATCCGTTGTCGTTCGCGGTGCCGCACGCCCGGCTGGAGTTGCGGCTGGCGGAACGCGCTGTCGAGTTGGGCGTGCAGATCCGCTGGGGCGCCGAGGTCGTGGCCATCGCCCAGGACGCGTCCGGTGCGGAGGTGACGGTGCGGGAGTCGGCCGGCGGTGACACCGCGTCTCTGCGGGCGAGCCACGTCGTGGGATGCGACGGCGCGCACAGCACGGTGCGTGATCTCGCCGGGATCGATTTCCCGGGTGTGCGGCCCCGTTTCTACGGCATGCTGGGCGATCTGAAGGTGGAGCCGGGCGCGGCGCTCTTCGCGCGGATCGGCTCCAATCAGTACGAGCGCGGGCTGTGCACCGTCGTACCGACGGGCCCGGACACTCTGCGGGTGATCACCGGTGAGTTCGAGGCGGAACCGGCCGACCCTGAGGCGCCGGTGACGTTCGAGGAGTTCTCCGCGGCCGTGGTCCGGCTCGTGGGTGAAGAACCGGAGGGCGCGCCGGTGTGGTTGAGCCGTTGGGACGCGGACACGCGGCAGGCGGAGCGCTATCGGCTCGGGAGGATATTCCTGGCCGGGGACGCGGCGCACGTGCACTTCCCGCTGGGAGGGCAGGCGTTGAGTACGGGGATCGAGGACGCCGTCAACCTGGGGTGGAAACTGGCGGCCGAGGTGCGGGGCTGGGCTCCGGCGGAGCTGCTCGACACGTACCACGGGGAACGCCATCCGGTCGGCGCGCGGGCTTGTCTGACGACGCGTGCGCAGACGGCGCTGATGCACCGCATGGGCGAGGTGGGGCCGCTGCGGGAGATCATCGGCGAGCTGGTGGCGTTCGACGAGGTGAACGCGTACCTGGTGAAGATGGTGGGCGGCCTGGACGTCCGGTACCCGATGGAAGCGGACGGTGCAGCGGGGGCGCTGCTGGGTACGCGGCTCGCGGACGTCGCGCTGGCCACGCGGGACGGTGGCACATCGGTGGCGCGGCTGCTGGCGTCCGGCCGTGGGCTCGTCCTGGACTTCTCGGGTGCCGCCGAGGTCGGCGCTGAGCTGGCGGGCTGGGAGGACCGGGTCGACCTGGTCCGGGCCGAGCCGGTGGGTGCGATCGACGCCGCGGCGGTGCTGGTCCGCCCGGACGGCCGGGTGGCGTGGGCGGACGGTTCCGGTCCGCTGTCGGCGGCGCTGCGTACGTGGTTCGGAGCTCCTCGGGAGCATACGGCGGTGTCGTGACGCGGGGCGGTGCACGGCTCGGGGCCGGACCGTGTGGTCCGGCCCCGAGCGGCCTTCAGCACAGGACGAACGTCACACTGAAGTGAGGCGGCTTCTGGTGGGGGTCGCTCATCTCGAAGGCCATGTAGCCGGACTTGCCGAGGTAGACGCCTCCGGTGCCGACGACGCGGTGCAGCTGCGTCATCCGATGCATGAGAGCCGTGCAGTCGACGACTCCCGTGTGCTCGATGGTGCCGTCCTCGAATTCGGTGGTGCTCTTGTGGTACTGCCACATGTGCGGGGTCATGGCCAGGACGACGGCGTTTCCGGACATCGTGCCGACCCGTTCCCCGTCCTCGTCGAAAAAGGCGTCCACGTATTCAACGGTGGTGCCCACACCGGCGTTTTCGGGGTCATCGCTGACCGACAGTTTCTCCACCACTTCGGTGACGCTCCGGACGAGGCACTTGGCGAGTACGTCGTCCTCGTTGTCGCGGCCCGGGGCGTAGAGGCCGGCCGTCGCGGCCGCTGCCATGGCCAGGGCCTTGACGTCCAGCGGACCGGGGTCGACGATCTCCTCCGCGAGCGCTTCGGTGCCGACGTCGATCGCGCGCCGGTCTATCCCGTCGTCATCCGTCTTCTCATCGACATCCGTGGATTTGTTCCGGGCCACTGTCATTGTGAACTCCCAGCGGGACAGTTTCTTTACCGATACCGGGCCGCAGGCTAGGCCGTGATGCTAAAGACGCACTAACACCCGGACCGTCGCCGTGGAATCGGCCGGAGGACAAGGCTCGCTTTAGCCGGGTCTCCGACGATGACCACACGTGAAGGTGATCGGTGTCGGAGGAAGGTGCTCGTGAACGCGCGCAGAGATCGGCCCTCGAAGCCCAGCACGGTCAGGCAGGCCCCTGTTCCGCGCGAGCGGCGGCACACCTTGCTCTTCCTGGACGAGATGCGCGCCGTCAAGCCGGTGTTCCTCGACACGGACGTCGACATGACGCAGATCAGGGCGCATCAGTCGGCGGCCCGGGAACACGGCCGCCGGTATTCGACGGTGTCGTACGTGCTCCACGCTGCGGCCCGGGTCCTCAAGGCGCATCCGGCGGCCAACACCGCGCTGCGCGGGCATCTGCGGCCCAGGATGGCGTGGTACGACTCCGTCAACGGCAAGTTGACCCTGGACAAGACGCTGGGTGGGCAGCGGATCGTCGTCTCCACGGTGCTGCGCGATCTGCATCGGGCCGGTCTGGACGCGATCCAGCGGCAGGTGGACCACTTCAAGGACGGCGACCCGGCAACCATGCCCGAGTTCGGGCCGATGCGGACGCTGCAGCGCCTGCCGCAGCCGCTCGGCAGGCTCGCGTTCCGGCTGGGTGTACGGCCGCTGGCCGGCCGGGCAGAGAAGATGGGCACGTTCGCGGTCACCTCGCTGGGGCATCGGCCGGTCGACGGCTTCTACTCCGTCGGCGGGGCGACCGTCACCCTGGGCGTCGGCCGGACCGCCGATCGTCCTGTCGTGCGGGACGGGGCGGTGACCGTCGCACCGGTCATGCGGCTCAGCCTCACCTTCGACCACCGTGCCATCGACGGTGCGGAAGCGGCCGATGTGCTCGCTGATCTGAAGGACGGCCTTGAGGCCCGCCGGGAATCCGGGGAAGGAGAGCAGTGAACGACGTCGCCGAACTCAAGGGCTACATCGAGGCCCACGCACGGGGCCAGCGCATACGCGGATACCAGGACGTGCTCGTCCGCATCACCACCGACGACGGTGCCGAGCCGGGCTCATGGGTGGGCGAGTGGTCCCGGACCGGTCAGCAACTGGAGCGGGCGGGGCAGTACCTGGAGGCGTCCCGGCACTACGCCATGGCCCGCTTCCCCTACATCGACGGGCCCGCCCGGCAGGAGGCCCTGGACCGGTGCATCGCCGCGCTGGACCGCTGGCGGGCGTCGTACCCGCGGATCCAGCCGCTGGAGGTGAAGCTCGACGGGGGGCGGGTGCGCTGCTGGACGAGCGGGCTGTCCACGACCGACCGCAAGCCGCTGCTGATACTCATGGGCGGCAATGTGACCATCAAGGAACAGTGGGCGCCCATGCTGGTCCACGCGGAGCGGCTCGGGATGGCGGCCGTGGTCACCGAGATGCCGTCGACGGGCGAGAACACCCTGCCGTACGGCCCGGACGCATGGCGGATGCTGTCGGGATTGCTCGAAGACGTCGCCGACCGTGCCGACGTCCGCCACACCTACGCGACCGCGCTGAGTTTCAGCGGCCACATGGCGCTGCGCTGTGCCGTGGAGGACCCGAGGATCCGGGGTGTCGTCACCGTCGGGGCCCCGATCAGTGAGTTCTTCACGGACGCCGCGTGGCAGCGCAGGCTGCCGAGGATCACGTCCGACACCCTCGCTCACATGACGGGGCGGCCCGACGGTCTCGCCGGTGACGCCGGCTGGGCGTTGACGGCCGGTGAACTGGGGCGGCTGGCGGTCCCTGTCTCGTACGCCGCGAGCCTGCGCGACGAGATCATTCCGTACGGCGATGTGCGGCTGCTGAAGCGGCATGTGCGCCACCTCAGCCTCATCGAGCATGACGACGTGCACGCCTCCCCGAACCATGTGCTGGAGACGCAGCTGTGGACCACGAGGTCGCTGCTGCGGTCGCGGGGGCTGCGTACCCCGCAGACCGCCGTTCTGGGTCTCCTGCTGCGGCTGCTCCGCCTTCGGCGGCTGCTCCCCGAACGCCGCTGAAGCGGTGCGGGGCGGGTGGGGCGGGCCGTCGGCGAACGGCCCGCCCCGCGCGTCACAGGGTGGCGAAGACACGGAGCTGATCGTCCGAGGCCAGAATGGCCCGCTGCAGTTCCCTGAGCGCCTGGCCCGGTTCCAGTCCGAGCTCCTCGTTGAGGGTCCGGCGCGCGGCCTGGTACACCTTGAGCGCGTCGGCCTGGCGCTCGGAGCGGTACAGGGCGAGCATCAGCTGGCGGTAGAAGGCTTCGCACAGCGGGTTCTCGGCGACAAGGGCGTACAGCCGGCCGACGAGCTCGCGGTGGCGGCCGAGTTCGAGCTGTGCGTCGGCGAGCATCTCCAGGCATTCCAGCCGGGACTCCATCATGTGGGTGACGAAGCCGTCGACGATGGGCCCGCCGCGCAGATCGCCGAGGACGGTTCCGCGCCACAGCCCGAGAGCGGTGTCGAAACAGTCGGAGGCTTCCTCGTAGCACTCCTCCCTGAGCAGGGTGCGGCCCTGGTTGACCAGGCGCAGAAAGGCATGGAAGTCGATCTCATCGGTTCCCTTGCGCAGCAGGTAACCGGGTGGGCGGGTGACGATCTGGCTCTCCGAACGGCTGGGCCGGCGCAGGAACTTGCGGAGCTGGGAGATGTAGACGTGCAGGCCGGCGGTGGCCCTCAGGGGCAGCTTGTCGCCCCAGATCTCGCTCATCAGCTGGTCCGGGGTGACGATCTGGTCGGACCGGATCAGCAGGACAGAGAGTACGGTCTCGATCTTCCGGGCGCTGATGAAGGTGTAGCCCATGTCGTCCGCCACTCGGAGCGGACCCAGAATCTCGTATTTCACGGCGCGGGCTCCTCGGTCGCGGTGTGGGGTGCGGACGAGCCGATCGCGGTCGCGATCGTGTGGGCCACGGCGTCCCGGTGGCTGTCCAGGAAGAAGTGGCCGCCCGGGAAGACCTTCAGGTCGAAGGCGCCCGTGGTGTGGCCGGACCACGCCGCGGCGTCGGTCACGGTGGTCTGCGGGTCGTGGTCGCCCACGAACGCGGTGACCGGGCAGGCCAAGGGCGGCCCGCTCGTCCAGGTGTAGGTCTCCACGCATTTGAAGTCGTTGCGTGTCACCGGGAGGATGACCCGGCGAAGCTCCTCGTCGGCCAGGAAGGTCGGTTCAGTGCCGCCCACGGTGCGCAGCTCGGCCACCAGACCGGCGTCGTCGCGCAGGTGGACGGTACCCGGTCGGTGCAGCGACGGCGCTCTGCGCCCCGAGACGAACAGCCACTCGGGGCCGGTGCCCAGCTTGCTCCGGAACCGCTGTGCCACCTCGTAGGCGACGACGGCGCCCATACTGTGGCCGAAGAAGGCCGTGCGGTCATGGGGCTGAGCACTCAGTACGTCGAAGATCCGGTCGCTGAGTTCTGAAATGCTGTCAATAAGCGGCTCACGCCTGCGTTCCTGCCGACCGGGGTACTGAATGGCCACTACCTCCAACTCCCGGTTCAGTGCCCGGGAGAGTGGGAAGTAATAGCTCGCGGAGCCTCCCGCATGCGGGAAGCAGACCAGTCGGACGTCGCTCTGCGGATGAGTTGGAAACCGTCGTAGCCACTTTTCCTCATTGCGGTCGGGCAATGGCATGCTCGTTCCCCCGTCCCCCGACGATTACGGTCAAGCATTACTGGAGATTCGAACTGACGCTCTCGTTGCCGTGAGTCTAGGTAGCAGGGGTGATCTTCTGTACACCCCTGCTCTGCCCCTGGATCCACCCCCTACCACCCCCCTAGGCTCTGCCATCAGGTGGTACTGGACAGCGGTTCACGGTGGGTGGACAGGTGGCCTTCGGGGACGGTTTGCTTGTGGCATGAGCGATGGTGCCGGTATGTTCCGTCCCGACATCCAGCGGTCTCCAGGCCGTCCGCCTTTCTCGCACATCACCGTAACGAGCCGGAAAGGGGCGGGCTTGTGTCGATAGCCCGTGCACGCGGGGGCTCAACCGGGGGGATGATGAGCCGCACCGACCCCGTCCGTATCGGAGTCATGGGATGTGCCTCCATCGCGCGGCGCCGAATTCTCCCCGCCATCAACGAACTGCCCGGCATGGAAATCGTCGCCATCTCCAGCCGGGACATGGAGAAGGCCAGGCACTTCACTGAATCATTCGGCGGCAGGCCGGTCCGTGGCTACGCGAAACTCCTGGACATCGACGAGATAGAGGCCGTGTACATTCCGCTGCCGGCCGCGCTGCACGCCTCCTGGGTGGAGGCGGCGTTGCTGAGTGGCCGGCATGTGCTCGCGGAGAAGCCGCTCACCACGAACGCCCCCCGCACTCGCCACCTCATGGGCCTCGCGCACCGGCTCGGTCTGGTGCTGCGGGAGAACGTGATGTTCGTCCACCACCAACAGCACGAAGTGGTCCAGCGGTTGGTGCGGGAGGGTGCCATCGGCGCGATACGGACCGTGCACGCCACCTTCACCGTTCCGGAGCTGCCGGCCGACGACATCCGCTACCAGCCCGGCATGGGGGGCGGCGCGCTGCTGGACATCGGGGTGTACCCGGTCCGTACGGCCGTGCACTTCCTGGGCGGTGAGCTGAGCGTCGCCGAGGCAGTCCTGACCTCCAGCGCCCGGCACCCCGTCGAGACCGGCGGCACCGTACGGCTGCTCGGCCTGGACGGAGTCGACGCCGAGCTGGCCTTCGGCCTGGAGCACACCTACCGGTCCACGTACGAACTGGTCGGCAGTGAAGGGCGCATCGGCGTGGACCGGGCGTTCACTCCGCCCGCCGACCACGTACCGGTACTGCGTCTGGAACGCGGCGGTGATACCGAGGAGATCCGGCTGCCGTGTGACGACCAGGTGGCCAACGCCCTGGCCTCGTTCGCCACGGCAGTGCGCACCGGATCGGTGCCCGACGAGGACAGCCTGCGGCAGGCGCTGCTGCTCGACGCCATCCGCCGGCAGGCGTCGATCGTCTCTCCCCCGTCGTGTTTGGACCCGTCTTAGAAGGTCTTAAGAACCACGCGCGACGGTGACCGACGACACGAGTGCGGAAGCCACTCCAGCCAAGGGGAGAGCGCATGGAAGCTGACTTCGACGTCCTGGTCATCGGAGGCGGGCCGGCCGGCTCCACCGCTGCTTCCTATCTGGCCGCGGCGGGACTGTCCGTGGGGGTGTTCGAGAGCGAGACGTTCCCGCGGCCGCACATCGGCGAGTCGCTGGTCCCGGCCACCACGCCGGTCCTCACCGAGATCGGGGTGATGGACCAGATCGACGCCGCCGGCTTCCCCAAGAAGTACGGCGCCGCATGGACCTCCGCCGAATCACGCAACGTGCCCCACAACGGGTTCGCCGGCCTCGACCACGACTGGGCCGCCGAGGTCATGTTCGTCGAGCGCGACCAACAAGGCGTCGACCGTGATTACACGTACCACGTGGACCGCGGCAAGTTCGACCTGATCCTGCTGAAGCACGCCGAGAGCCTGGGCGCGCAGGTCTTCTCCGGCGCCCGGGTGCTGAAGGCCGACTTCGACTCCGATCCCGACCTGGTCACCGTGAGCTGCCGCTTCGGTCCGCGCGCCGTGGACTTCACCACCCGCATGGTCGTCGACGCCTCAGGGCGGCACACGCTGCTGGGCCGGCAGCTCAAGGTCAAGGTGCCGGACCCGGTCTTCAACCAGTACGCGATCCACAGCTGGTTCGAGGGACTCGACCGCGGCGCACTGGCCGTCGCCCCCGAGAAGACCGACTACATCTATGTGCACTTCCTGCCGATCGAGGACTCGTGGGTCTGGCAGATCCCGATCACCGACACCATCACCAGCGTCGGTGTGGTCACTCAGAAGGAGCGTTTCGCCGCGGCCAACGCCGACCGGGAGCAGTTCTTCTGGGACTCCGTGGCGAGCCGGCCCGAGCTCCACGACGCGCTCAAGCGGTGCACGCGGCTGCGCCCCTTCAAGCCGGAGGGCGACTACAGCTACTCGATGAAGCAGATATGCGGCGACCGGTTCGTCCTGGTCGGTGACGCGGCCCGCTTCGTCGACCCGATCTTCTCCAGCGGTGTCAGCGTGGCGCTGAACAGCGCCCGGCTGGCCGCCAAGGACATCATCGCCGCGCACAAGGAAGGCGACTTCTCCCGGCCCCGCTTCGCCACCTTCGAGTCGAAGCTGCGCCGCGCGGTGAAGCACTGGTACGAGTTCATCTCCATCTACTACCGGCTGAACATCTTGTTCACCGCGTTCGTACAGGACCCCCGCTACCGCATCGACGTGCTCAAGATGCTGCAGGGCGACTTCTACGACGACGAGGAGCCCAAGGCCCTGCACGCCATGCGGGAGATCGTGACCGCGGTCGAGAACGACCCCGATCACCTGTGGCACCCCTACCTGGGGAACATCCGGGCCGTGAACACGCCCACATTCTGACCCCGAGCCACGCACGCACACGGATCCGGACGGCCCGAGCACTCGCTTCGGGCCGTCGGTATGTACGGAGGACGCACGAGTGAAGACGCATGACTTCCACATCCGGGCGCTCGGTGTGAGCCTGCCGCCCGAGAGGGTGTCGCTTAAGCAGGCCATCGCCGAAGGGCTGTGCGACGAGGACGACTTCTTCGACAGCGACCTGGTGGGTGTTCCCGTGGCCGACTCGGTCGCCGCCACGGACCTGGCCGTCGACGCCGGCCGGCAGGCCCTGGACCGGGCGGGCCTCGACCCGGGCGCCCTGGACCTGCTGGTGCACGCCCCGATGGCACGGGACGTCCCCGAGGGATGGGCGTCGGCCGGTTATGTCCTGCGGGAACTGAAGTGCGGCAACACTCCGTCGCACACCATCGGGCAGGGCTGCAACGGCACCCTGTCCGGTCTGGAGGTGGCCATCGCCTGGCTGAACCTGGCCACGGACCGGTCCACCGCGTTGGTGACGTCGTCGCTGCGGGCGGTCGCCCCGTACTACGACCGTTGGCACAGCGCGGGGTTCGGCATGGCGCTGGGGGACGGCGGGTCGGCCGTGCTGGTCGGCAGGACGGAGGGCATCGCCCGGATCGAGGCCGTCAACTCCCGGACCATCCCGGAACTTGAGGGCCTGCACCGCGGTTCCCTGGACCTGGCCGACCACGAGGCCCTGGCGCGGGAGACGGTGGACGTGCCGGCGCGGGCCCGGGAGTACGCGCTGGGCTCCGACTTCGACTCGTTCGACCTGCACCGGCTGTTCTCCACGATGTACGCCGATGTCGCACGGCAGTCCCTCGACGAGGCCGGCCTCGGCCCGGAAGACCTGGCGAAGGTCGTGTTCACCAACGCCGGGGCGGCGCTGATCGAAGCGGACGTCATGCGACCGCTGGGGCTGCCGATGGAGCGCTCCACCTGGGACTTCGGCCGGACCATCGGGCACATCGGCGCGAGCGACCAGGTCTTCTCCCTGGACCACCTGCTGAGTGCCGGGGACGTGGCGCCCGGAGACCGGGTCCTCCTCCTCGGCGGCACCCAGGGCTACAACGTCGCGAGCGTGCTGCTGACCGTCACCGACACCTACCGAAAGTGACACACCGATGAAGGTTCTCTTCGTACCGTGGTCCCAGCCCACGCACTACATGCCGATGGTGCCGCTGGCCTGGGCCCTGCGCGCGGCCGGACACGAGGTGAGGGTCGCGGGCCAGCCGCATGTGGTGGACACCGTCAGGCAGTCCGGCCTGACGGTCTCCACGGTGGGGCGTGCATACGACTTCATGCCGGAATTCCAGAAGGTCACCAACGAGCTGGCCCAGCACAACCGCGACCACCCGGACGAGGGCACCGACCCGGGCGGTCCGCCCGACGTGCCGTTCGAGGTCCTGAAGCCGGCGCTGGAGGCGAAGTTCGCGCCGTTCACCAAGACCGCCGAGGCGATGGCCGCGGACCTCGTCCCGCTCGTCGAGGCGTGGCGACCCGATCTGGTGGTCGCGAACCCGTTCGCCATGGTCGCCCCGCTGGTCGCGGAGATCGCGGGAGTGCCGCTCGTCACCCACCTGACCGGGCCTGCCTTCGAACGGCAGATGGGGCTGTTCCCCGGAAACGGCGCGGAGCCCCGGATGTGGGCCGACGCGCTGGTGGCCCTGTACGAGCGGCACGGGGTGGAGGTGCGGGCGGAGTACGCGGCGGCCGTGGTCGACCCGTGTCCGCCACGGCTGCAGTTCGCAGGCATCCCGCACCACATGCCGGTGCGGTTCGTGCCCTACAACGGACCCGGTGAGGCGCCCGCCTGGCTGTGCGAGCCGACAGCGCGGCGGATCTGTGTGACGTGGGGTACCACGACGACGGAGCTGACCGGTTCGGAGGGGTTCCTGGTGCCGGACATCCTCAAGAGCCTTGCGGGGCTCGACGCCGAGGTGGTCACGACGGTCACGGGCCGCGACCGGGAGCTGCTGGGTGAGGTGCCGGAGAACGTACGGGTCGTGGAGCGGATGCCGTTGCACCTGTTGCTGCCGACATGCGACGCCGTGGTGCACCAGGGTGGCACCGGCACCATGCTGACGGCCGCGTCGTTCGGCCTGCCACAGGTACTGGTCGCGGGCATCCTGGACCAGTTGGACACGGCGTCCCACGTCGCCGGCTGCGGTGCGGGCATCGCGCTCAACGCCGCGAAGACCGACGCCGCGGAGATCGCCGGGGCGGTCGAGACGGCGATGTCCGACGAGGCGATGGGTGCGTCAGCGCGCGACCTGCAAGGGGAACTGCTCGCCCAGCCCTCGCCCGCCGAGGTCGCCGCGTCACTGGAACGGCTCACGGCGAGCTGATCCGCCATCCGAAACGGGCGCCGGGCCGGTGGAGGTGTCCACCGGCCCGGCGCCCGTTCGATGTCCGGCCGGTCAGTTCCGTACGGCGGGTCCCGCGACGGCGTGCCGGAGGGGCTCCCACCATTCACGGTTGTCGCGGTACCAGGCGACGCAGTCGGCGAGCCCCTCGTCGAGGGTGACCCGCGGGACGAAGTCCAGTTCCTCGCGGATCTTCGCGGTGTCGACCGAATAGCGCTCGTCGTGCGCCTTGCGGTCCGGCACCTGGCGCACTCGGTCCCAGTCGGCCCCGCACAACTCCAGCAGACGACCGGTCAGTTCCCGGTTGGTGAGCTCCTGGCCCGCGCCGATGTTGTAGATCTCGCCGGCCCGGCCCTTGAGAAGGACCTGGTGCAGAGCCCGGCAGTGGTCCGTCACATGGAGCCAGTCGCGTACCTGGTGGCCGTCGCCGTAGAGCGGGACGTCCCTGCCGTCGATGAGGTTGGTGATGAACAGCGGGATCACCTTCTCGACGAACTGGTACGGCCCGTAGTTGTTGGAGCAGCGAGTGATGGACAGGTCGAGGTCGTGGCTGCGCCAGTAGGCCCTGGCGATCAGGTCGCTCGACGCCTTGGACGCCGCGTACGGGGAGTTGGGCTCCAGCAGTGCGGTCTCCGGCGAGTGGCCCGTGGGCACCGACCCGTAGACCTCGTCCGTGGAGACGTGGACGACACGGCGGACGCCGCTGCGCCGACAGGCCTCCAGCAGCACCTGGGTGCCCAGCACATTCGTCGTGACGAACGGGGTGCCGCTCATCAGCGACCGGTCGACGTGCGACTCGGCCGCGAAGTGGACGACCGCGTCGTGCCCGGGGAGCAGCTCGCCCAGCAACTCGGCGTCGCACACATCACCGCGGACGAAGGTCAGACGGGCGTGGTCCAGTGGCAGATTGGCCAGGTTGCCGGCGTAGGTGACCTTGTCGAGGACCGTGACGTCGGCGTCGGCGACGTCCTCGGGGCAGTCCCCGTCCAGCAGTCCGCGTACATAGTGGGAGCCGATGAATCCGGCCGCGCCCGTGACGAAGACCCTCATGCTGACACCTCGATCCGGCTGTCGTCGCCCACCATCAGCCGGTGGCCGGCCGAGGGGGCCCGGCTCTGTCGGACGTCCCCTGCCCTCCCGATGATCGATCCCCGGATCGGACGTACACCCTGCACCGAGGCGCCGTCCAGCAGGATCGAATGGGCCACTCCCGCGTCTCGCAGCCGGCAGCCGCGGCCGAACGAAGTGAACGGTCCCACCTCGCTGTCGACGATGGTGCTGTCGGCGCCGATGATCGCGGGCCCGGTGATCGTGGAGCGTTCGACGGTCGCCCCCGCCTCGATGACGACGGGCCCGAAGATGCGGCTGGTGGAGTCGACCGTGCCGTCGTTGCGGGGGGTGATCTCCTCCAGCAGGACCTTGTTGCACTCCAGGAGGTCGACGAGGGTGCCGGTGTCGGCCCAGTAACCGGAGAATATCCGGGCCCGTACGGGTCTGCCCTGGAGGATCAGCCACTGGAGGGCATCGGTGATCTCCAGTTCGCCGCGGCGGCTGGGCCGGATGGCGCGTACGGCCTCATGGATCTCCGGGGTGAAGCAGTACAGGCCGGTGACAGCGAGGTCGCTGCGCGGGGCGGTGGGCTTCTCCTCCATGGCCGTGACGAGCCCGGTGGCGTCGAGTTCGACGACACCGTACTGCGAGGGGTTCTCCACCTTCGTCACGACCAGTTGGGCGGCGGCGCGCCCCTCCCGGAAGGCGTCCACCGCTCCGGTGACCCCGCCGGCGTAGACGGTGTCCCCCAGGTACATGACGAAGTCGTCTTCGGCGAGGAAGTCCCGGGCGACCATGACGCAGTGCGCGAGGCCCTTCGGCGCTTCCTGGGGGATGTAGGTGACGGACATGTCGAAGCGCGACCCGTCGCCGACGGCAGAGCTCACGGCCGTGCCTGGCGCGCCGACGATGATCCCGGTCTCGGTGATCCCGGCCTCCCTGAGCGCCTCCAGGGCGTGGAACAGGACGGGCTTCCCGGCGACCGGGACGAGTTGTTTGGGCATGCTGTGGCTGAACGGTCGCAGCCGGGTGCCACTTCCACCTGAGAGGACGAGTGCTTTCACCGTGGGCCCTCAGACCAGTTCTTCGAGGCGTTTGACCGCCTCGGACGGAGTCGGCTGAGCAAGGATTTCCTCCTGAAGGCGGTGTGCCGCCGCGAGGGTTTCGTCGTCGGACACGAGCCTCGACGCCGCGGCCGTGATGGCGCCGGTGTCGGCTTCGTCCGCCTTGAGACCGATGCCGACGCCGGCGAGGGACAGTTGGTCGCTGACGAGGCCCTCGTCGGCGACTTGGGGCAGGGTCAGCTGGGGTACGCCGTAGAGCGCCGCGGTCAGCGCGGTGCCGGAGCCCGACTGGTGGACGATGGCCCGGCAGGTCGGCAGGATCAGGTTCAGCGGCATGTCCTCGACGACACGGATGCCGGGGAGGGCCTGGGGCAGCCGGGCCCGGTCGGCCTTCTTGACGGCGACGACGACATCGGCGTCCAACCCGTCCAGGGCTTCCAGGATCCGGGGTACGAGGAAGGCCTCCTCCCCCATCAGGGCACCCCACGACGAGCTCCAGGTGACGCAGATCCTGGGTCGCGCGGCGGGGGTGAGCACCCAGGAGGGGGCCACCGCGGCACCGTTGTGGGCGGTGTAGCGCATGGGCACGCGGTGGGGCACCCCGGGGACCTGGAGGCTCTCCGGGCACGTGTCGAGGGTGAGGACCGCCATGTCCGGCGCGGGCCGCGCGCCGTGGCGGTGGTAGAGCTCGACCAGTTCCCGAGGCCATGCGGCCTTGGGGTCCTCGTCCACGCTGACGCCGCTGCCGGGCAGGCTGACGTGGCGGGACATGTCGGGGCCCCACAGGTGCCGCACGACGGGCGCGCCGACGGCGGCGGCCGCGAGTGGGGCGGCGTAGGCGAGCGGGTCGGCGACGATCAGGTGCGGACGCCAGGCACGGGCGAAGTCGACCAGGTCCTCGGCCATGTCCTCGGCGGTCCTGATGTGCGGCACCATGCGCAGCTCCAGCAGCTTGCGCCGTACGTCGGCGTGGAACTCGCCGGGGCCGACCATATTGGGCTGCTGGTCGACGCCCTTGCGGGTCTTGACGAGGTCGGCGATGCCGGACATGAGGTCGTAGCCGCCGCCGACCGACACGCCGATGGCGCCCGTGCTGGTCACCGCCTCCATCAGGGACGGCTGTGCGGCGACCCGCACTTCGTGCCCCGCCGCTCTGAGCGCCCAGACGAGGCCCACCATCTGGTAGAAGTGGGTCGGCCAGGCCATCGGCGTGAAAAGGACTCGCACGCGTTCCTCCTATCGGCAGCGCAGGGAGTGCACACAGGCGAGCAGGGTGCGCGCCTCGATGTTGAGGTAGTGACTGTGCTCAAGCAGCGAGCCGAGTTGGTGGGCCGTCATCCAGTGGAACCGTTCCGGCACCTGAAGCGGGAAGTCGTCACCGGCCTCGATGACCTGGTAGCGCGTCTGCGCGTGCTGGAAGCGTCCGCCCTCCTCGGAGAGCAGCGCGTCGAAGCGGATGCGGTCGGGGCCGGCCGCTGCGGCTTCGGCGGCGAACGGCACGGGCTGTGCGGCGGATCCGGCGCCCTGTACGGCGGGGAGCTGGACGGTGGGTGCCATCTCGACCATGCCGAGGAGCCCGGGTTCGGGCCGGGCCTGAACCAGTAGGTGCAGCACTCCGCCGATCCGCTTGGCGAGGAAGACCGAGCGGCCGTGCCGGAGGGGTTCCAGCAGCGGCTGCGACCAGCGGGTGACTTCGCGGTTCCCGGCTCCGACCTCCACGGCGATGATCCGGAAGTGGGCGTCGCCGTCACCGACGACCTCGTCGGCGGTGCGGGTCCAGCCGGTCGCCTCGTTCAACGGCACCAGCCGGGCGGTCCAGTCGTGCAGCGTCCGGCAGTCGACGAACCAGCTCAGAATCTCGGTCGTGCTGTGCAACGCCGGCGCACCCGGATCGTACGACTCCCACAGCGCACTCGTGAACGGGTCGCCGGGACCGAGGTGCGTGTCGTCGGGTCGAGCCAGGGGCATGCAGCCGAGCACCGTGCGGGCGTCCATGTTCACGAGGTTGTCGGTACGCAGCAGTTCATGGACCTGCTGGAGCGTCAACCAGTGGAAGTCCTCGTGTTCGGGTACGTCCTCGAAGACCTGGACCACCATGTTGCGGTTGTGCTTGCGCCAGAACCAGACGCCCTGCTCGGACTGGAGGGCGTCGACCAGCACCCGGCCGCGGCGAGGGCCGTGGAAGTACTCCAGGTAACGGGTTCTGCCGCCCTTGTGCACCCGGGTGTAGTTGCTGCGGGTGGCCTGCACCGTCGGGGAGAGCTGCAACGTGTTCACGTTGCCCGGCTCCATCTTCGCCTGCATCAGGCAGTGCAGGACGCCGTTGAACTCCTTGACCAGAATCCCGAGGATCCCGGTCTCCGGCTGATTGATGATCGGTTGCGACAGCTCCGGCGATGCGTCCGCGCGGTAGCGCAGCCCCTGCACCGAGAAGAAGCGGCCGCTGTCGTGGGCGAGGTTGCCGCTCTCGCGCTCGAAGTGCCAGCCGTCCAGTTCGGCGAAGGGGATGCGCCGCACGGAGAACTGCTCGACCTGGCAGCGGCGCTCCCACCAGCGGTGAAATTCCTCGAGGGAGGACAGCGCCCGGTCACCGGCGCTTGCCGACAGGGTGAATTGCGATACGACATCTGCGGGGCCGTTCCGCAGTGCCATCAGTGCCTCGGCCACGGGACCCTCCTGGGGTTCTCAGAGCCGCCAGCACAACAGCGCCTGCTGAAGCGTCAGCAACGTAAAAACAAAGCGGCTGCCTTGTTGCCCCAGGCACGGGACGTGGCCGGTTGCCGGGTGACACGGCCGCCGTGTGTCGCGTGCGAGGAAAGGCAGCGCCACCGAGTCGAGGCACAGCGTGATGTGCTGAACGCGAGGATCTGTGCGGCTGGTGCCCGAGTGGGCGCAGCGGGTACTTAACGCCGGCGAGTTCGCCTTCCGTAAGTGCTGTCCGCACTGTCGACCGGGCTCACGTCGACCAGCCCTGGACGGTGCCGAGCCAGTCGGTCAGCAGGCTGTTGACCTCGTCGGGGCGTTCCTGCTGGATCCAGTGGCCGCAGCCGTCCAGGAGGTGGGATGCGGACAGGGCGGGGAGGGTGGTGGGGTAGGCGTCGATGGCGTCGGACAGCCAGGTGGTGGAGGCGTCCAGTGCGCCGCCGATGAACAGGGACGGCTGCTTGATCGGGGCTCCGCGGTGGGGGGCGAGGTCTTCCCAGTCGCGGTCCATGTTGCGGTAGCGGTTGAGGGCGCCGGTCAGGCCGGTGCGCTCGAACTCCCCGGCGTAGACGTCGAGGTCCTCCTCGCTCAACCAGGCGGGGAGCGGGCCCGTGGGGAAACGGTCGCGCAGGTGACGGCCCGGGGCGACGAAGTGCGGGTCGGGTTCGCCCTCGGCAGGCATGGTGTCGGCGGACAGGGCCGCGTAGAAACCCGCGAGCCAGCCCCGGACATCGGGCTCGATCTCCGCCTCGGCGCGGCCGGGCTGCTGGAAGTAGGAGACGTAGAACTCCTGCTCGGGGCCGCCGATCCGGCCGAGGATCTCGGTGGGGCGGGGGCCGCCGGGCGGCGTGTACGGGACGCTCAGCAGGCCGACCGCGCGGAAGACTCCGGGGTGCAGCAGGGCGGAGGCGGCGGCGATGCCGGAGCCCCAGTCGTGGCCGACGACCACCGCGCTCTCCTCGCCGAGGGCGTGCACGACGGCGACGTTGTCCTCCACCAGGTCGAGCATGCGGTAGGCGTCGGTCGCGGCGGGCTTGGAGGAGCGGCCGTAGCCGCGTACGTCGATCGCCACTGCCCGGTATCCGGCCGCGGCGAGGGCCGGGAGTTGGCGACGCCAGGAGTACCAGGACTCGGGGAAGCCGTGCACCAGCAGGACCAGCGGGCCGGTGCCCTGCTCGACCAGGTGCAGGCGCCCGGCAGGGGCCTCGACGGTGCGGTGGCGGGGTACGGCGGTCGGCTCGGATCGCATGGGCGGCTTCTCCTCTGCTCGCGGGCGGCCGGCGGCACCCGTCGATCATGCGGCGCGGCGGCCACTCGACGCGATCAGCGTTGCCATTCTGGCAAGCTTGCAGGCCGGCGTGGTGAAGCGGCTCGACGGGGAGGAGCAGGGACGGTGGCAGGGGATGACGTGGCCCGGACCCTGGCGGCGACGGGGCCCCGGCTTCGGGCCGTGCGCGAGCGCCGTGGCCTCACGCTCGCCGGCGTCAGCCGCGCGACCGGCATCTCGCCCAGTACGCTCTCGCGGATCGAGACCGGCCGGCGCAAGCCCACCCTGGAGGTGGTGCTGCACCTGGCGAAGCAGTACGGAGTCTGTCTGGACGAGCTGGTCGGCACCGCACCCGCTGCTGCGGCCGAGCCCCGCGGCACGGCGCCCCGCAGCTTCGGCGACGGCAAGGCGGTGTTGCCGCTGACCCGCTACGTCGGCGGCCTGCACGCCCACAAGCATGTCCTGCCTGCCGTCGAGGAGCCGCCCGGGCGGCGGCCCCGGCAGACGTCCCACGAGGGATACGAGTGGCTGTGCGTCTTGTACGGGCGGCTGTGGCTCGCACTCGGTGACCAGGACCTCGTCCTGGCTGCCGGGGACGTCGCCGAGTTCGACACCCGCATCCCGCACGGAGTCGCGAACGCCGGATCCGACGGACCGGCCGAGTATCTGATCATGTTCGGGCCGCAGGGAGAACGTCTGCGGCCACGCACCCCTCCAGCCGCCGGTCGCGGCGCTGGTGGCCGAAGAGCTGCTGACTGAGTACGTGTGACGAGCCGTGTGCCTTGCTGGTGACGACAAGCCGGACGTCCGGGCGCACCATGTCCTGGCTCGGCGGCTGACGCCGCAGGCACCGCCGCTGTGGACGTGAGGCCGACCGCTTCCCGGCCTGCATCGCCATCACCCGCAGCCTCATCCGCTCCCGCAGCTCGCGGAGGCAAACGACGTCCAGGCACTTTGCGGGAGCGGCGCAGCAGCGGTCGTCCACGCGCCGCCCCGGCAAAGGACCTCACCGCTCATGAGGGGTCACCGCGGCGACGTGCGGACGCCGTGGTCACGGCGGGACTGCTTTCGGCCGCCTCCGTGACGGCCCCGGCCTCACCGCAGGCCGGCGGGGGTGGCCGCGGTCGTTGCCGTCGGGCCGGGCCACACGGCGGAGGCGTCGTCCCGGCGGGGGTCGGGCAGGCGGACCGGGCGGACCGGGACCGGGGCGGCACCCTTGCCGGTGACCGCCGTCCAGGGGACGGGCCGGCCTGAATAGCTCAGTGCCGTCAGCGCGAAGGTGTCGTCGGCGTAGACCTCGACGTACTCGCCGACCGTGAGGATGCGCAGCACGCCGGGGGGACTCGGCAGATCGGTCCGCGCCAGCACCTGTCCGCCTGGCCCGGTGACCCGTAGGTCCTTGCCGTCGATGGCCACGGCGAGGGCGGCGCGGTCGCCGCCCGGATCCTCGGTGCGCAGAACCACCTCGACGCGGCCGCTGACGCCGATGTCGCCGACGGCGTGCAGTTCGGGACCGCCGGTCGGCTCCTCCAGCCAGGTGTCCAGGCCCGGCCACCATTCCAGGCGGGGCGCCTCGCCCGGCCGCGCGACCAGCGTCTTCGGCTGGGCGAGCATGCCGCGGCAGCGGTCGCCGGTGTCGGTGAGGCCGACGCGGCGCGGGGTGGTGTGCAGGACGACGCGGGAGCCGTCGGGGGCGGCGACGATGCGCGGAGCGTACGCGCCTGTCGGCCCGAGCGGGCCGCGACGGGTCCACGGGCCCCGCAGGCGGGGGGCGGTCCACGCCTCGAAGCCCCGGGTGGCGCCTATGGAGCCGAGCAGCAGCCAGCTGCCGTCGTCGAGGCGTTCCAGGACCGGGCACTCCAGTTCGTCGACGTCGCCTGGGGAGATGAGCGGCGGGTGGACGGTCCAGTGCTCCAGGTCGTCGGAAGTAGCCCAGGCCACGCAGCCGCTGAGCTCGACGGGCAGGGCGGCGTCGGCGGCGCAGATCACCATGACCCAGCCGTCGGACTCGTCGTCGCGTACCACGAAGGGGTCGCGCCAGCCCATGCGTTCGCCCGTGCGGTACCAGCGCGGGTCGGCCTCGACCACCGGCCCCGCTCCGTGGCGGCGCCAACCGGTGCCGTCGGTGCGCTCGGAGTACGCCAGGCCGACCGACTGCAGGGGCCAGCCGCCGGGGGTGAGTCCCGAGACGGCGGTGTAGAGCATCGCCATGCCGGTGCCGTGCGGGAAGGCGTGCATGGTCCATACCGCCTGCTGGTCGAAGCGGCCCGGCAGGCCGTTGCCGAAGGCGGTGCCCTGCGGCTCCCAGTGGACCAGGTCGGCGGAGGTAGCCCGGCCGTAGGAGGTCTCCATGCGCAGGTGGTCGAACTCGGCCGTCCACGGGCCCTGCAGGTGCAGCACGGTGTAGGTGCCGTCCGCGTGGCGCAGGAGGTCGAAGTCGTTCACGCAGAGGCCGGGTGGCGCGTATCGCATGGACAGGTCCTGTCTGCCGACAGCAGCACTCAAACGTGTGCGCTGTGCTCTAGCTGGTGAGAGTTCCTCTGGGAGTCAGCCGAAGTAAATCTGAACGCAAACGCTTGCGCAACCGGGTGGGCGGGTTTACGGTCTCGTCACTCCCCCTCACGCCGACGTGCTGCCGGACCACGGCCACGAGGCGTGCACCCGATCAAGGAGCGTTCCGTGACGGTCAGCATCACCGATGTCGCCGAGGCCACCGGGGTCTCGGCGTCCACCGTGTCCCGCGCCCTGCGCGGCCGTCCCGGAGTGTCGGAGGAGATGCGCGCCCGGATCGTCGCGGCCGCCGCCGAGCTGGGCTACACCGCCTCGCGCTCGGCGTCCAGCCTGGCCAGCGGGCGCACCTACACCATCGGCGTCGTCGTGCCGTACGTCGGCCGCTGGTTCTTCGGCACCGTGCTGGACGCGGCCGAGAAGGTCTTCAGCGCCGCCGGTTACGACGTCCTGCTGTACAACCTCGGCTCACCGGAGGCACGCAAGCGTTTCTTCACCAAGCTGCCGATCCGCAAGCGGGTGGACGCCGTGCTGTCCCTGCTGATCCCGGACCCGGAGGAGGCCGCGGCCCTGCGCTCCCTGGACGTGCCGCTGGCGACCACAGTCGGCGGCGCCCGGCCCGGCTTCACCGCGGTCGGCATCGACGACCGGGGCGGGGCGCAGAGCGCCGTTCGGCACCTGGTGAACCTCGGCCACCGCCGGATCGGCATGATCTCCGGGGCCAGCGAGCCGCTGCACTGGACCACTCCCCTGGACCGCCGCCAGGGCTACCTGGACGTGCTGGCCGACGCCGGGATCGAGCCCGACTCCGCCCTGGAGGCGGACGGCGGCTACACCGTCGAGGGCGGCGAGCGGGCGATGACCGAGCTGCTGGCGCTGCGCCACCCGCCGACCGCCGTGTTCGCCCAGTCCGACGAGATGGCGATGGGCGCCCTGCGCGCCCTGCGCCGCCACCGTCTGAGAGTGCCGGACGACGTGTCCGTCGTCGGCTTCGACGATCACGAGCTGTCCGAGGTCGTCGGGCTGACCACCGTGGCCCAGCCGGTGGCGGCCCAGGGCCGGGAGGCGGCCCGGCTGCTGCTGGCGCAGCTGGACGACCCGGACGCCGGGCCGGCCCGCCCCGTCGAGATGCCCATCCGCTTCATCCTCCGCGAGACCACCGCCCCGCCGCACAGCCGTCGGCAGCGGTAGTCCACCCGCCTCGTCAACCACCCGCTCCCGGAGGGCCGTCGCGCCCCCGCCCCACCAGCCGCGCATCCACCGCACACCGCTCGGAGGCACCACCCATGACCCACGCACCCGGTAGAACCCGCCGTACGGGCCTGACGGCCCTCGCCCTGCTGCCCCTGGCCGCGCTGGCCGCCTGTGGCGGAGGAGGCGGCGGCGACACTTCCGCCGAAGGAGGCAGCGGCAAGGGCACCATCAGCGTCTGGGCCCACCAGGGCCAGGCGAGCGAGGCGACCGCGCTGCAGAACGCGGTGAAGTCCTTCAACTCCTCGCAGAAGGACGTCAAGGCCGAGCTGAAGCTCATCCCCGAGAAGGACTACACCAAGACCATCACCGCCACCGACGCCTCCGAGCTGCCGGACGTGATGGAGTTCGACGGCCCGACGATGGCGAACTTCGTCTACAACAGCAAGCTCGCCCCGGTCGACGGCCACGTCTCCGCCAAGACCCTCGCCAACGCCACCGACGCGATCAAGGCGCAGGGCGAGATCGACGGCAAGCACTACGGCCTGGGCATGTTCGACGCCGGACTCGGCATGTACGCCAACAAGAAGCTGCTGGACGCGGCCGGCGTGAAGTACCCGAAGAGCGTGGACGACGCCTGGACGGCCGAGGAGTTCGGCAAGGCCCTGGGGGCGCTGAAGGGCAAGGACTCCGACGGCAAGGTCCTCGACATATCGGAGCAGTACGGACTGGCCTCCGAGTGGGGCACCTTCGGCTTCTCCCCGATCGTCTGGTCGGCCGGCGGCGGCCTGGTGAAGGACGGCAAGGCGGAGGGCGTCCTCGACAGCCCGAAGGTCGTCTCCGCGATGAAGACCTTCCAGTCCTGGAAGTCGTATGTCGACCCCAACACCGACGGCAACGCCTTCGCCAAGGGCAAGGTGGCGCTGAGCTGGGTGGGCCACTGGATGTACCCCGCCTACAGCGAGGCCCTCGGTGACGACCTCGTCGTCCTGCCGCTGCCGGACTTCGGCGACGGCCCCAAGGCAGGCCAGGGCTCGTGGGCCTGGGGCATCGGCGCCGACAGCAAGAACGGCAAGGCGGCGGGCGCCTTCCTGGACTACCTGCTCAACGACACCAACGTCGGCGCGATGACGAAGGCCAACGGCGCGGTGCCCGCCACCAAGTCGGCACTCGCCAAGAGCGAGCTGTACAAGAAGGGCGGCCCGCTCCAGCTCTTCGCCGACCAGTTGGCCAAGCCGTGCGGCGACAGTGACATCAGCGCCTCGTGCGTCGCCGTCACCCGCCCGGTGACCGCCGGATACCCCACGGTCACCGCCAAGTTCAGCACGGCGCTGAACTCGATCTACGGCGGCGCCGACCCCGAGGAAGCCCTGCAGAAGGCCGCTCGCGCCATCGACCGGGACTTCACCGACAACGCCGGCTACGAGATCCCGTAACCCGCAGGACGCATCGGCCGGGGCGGGCCGTCGGTCACGTGGCTACGCAGCGACGTGCCGACCGCGCCCGCCCCGCCGGGAAGAGGACCTCCCCCGTGAAAACCGTGGAACCCGCACACGCCACGGCCGCCCCAGGCCCGGCACAGGCCGCCTCGGCCGCGCCCTCCGCCAAGCCCTCGCGTCACCGGCGCGGCAGCCGCGAGTGGCTGCACGGGCTGCTGATGTCCGCCCCGGCCGTCGGCGGGCTGATCGCCTTCGTGGGCATCCCGTTCGGCTACGCCGTCGTGCTCTCCTTCTACAACGTCCGCCTCGGTTCCCCGCTGGAACCCACCTTCTTCGGCGTGGAGCACTACCGGCGGCTGTTCACCGACCCCGACCTGTCCGGCCCGTTCCTGCGGGCGCTGCTGAACAACCTGACCTTCGCCGCGGTCGTCGTGCCGCTGCAGACAGGGCTGGCACTGGCGCTGGCGATCCTGCTCAACCGCAAGCTGAAGGCCATCGGTCTGTTCCGGTCCTTCTTCTTCATGCCGGTGGTCTTCCCGATGGCGCTGGTCGCCGTGATCTGGCGGCTGATCCTCGCCCGCAGCGAGCAGGGCATGCTCAACTCCGCGCTGGACGTCGTGACGTTCGGCAACTGGGGCGCCTTCGACTGGCTCGGCGACGGCCTCACCGCGATGGGCTCGATCATCGTGCTGTCGGTGTGGCAGGGCGTCGGCTTCCAGATGGTCATCCTGCTGGCCGGCCTCCAGCAGATCCCGGGCGAGCTCTACGAGGCGTCCCAGCTGGACCGGGCCTCACGCTGGCAGCAGTTCCGGCACGTCACCCTGCCCGGCATCCGCGGCACCCTCGTGTTCGTCGCGATGCTGACCTCGGTGCTGTCCTTCCGGGTCTTCGACCAGGTGTACATCCTCATCCGCGGTGGCGGCCTGGACGAGGACGCCACCCGCACGGTGATGTACCAGGCCGTCACCACGGCCTTCGACCAGAACAACATCGGCCAGGCCTCGGCCGTCACGGTGGTGTTCTTCCTGATCGTGGTCGCCCTGACGATCGTCCAGCGCCGCCTCGTCCGGCCCGACAACGAGGACTGACTGACCCATGGCCATGACCCGTACGCCCGTACGCCGCGTCCTCGACTACACCGTCCTGAGCGTCCTGGCGTTCGTCTTCGCCCTGCCCGCGCTCTACCTCTTCCTCGGCAGTCTCAAGCCGTCCGACGAGGTCCTGAACGGCCTGTCCGGCTTCCTTCCCACCCATCTCTCCTTCGACAACTACGCCGCCGTGCTGGACAGCCTGAACTCGGACAGCACCGGGTACTTCTGGCAGTTCATGGGCGTGTCGGTGCTGCTGTCGTTCGTGGTGGTCACGGGTGGGCTGATCGTCAACTCGATGGCGGCGTACGGGCTGACGCGGCTGAAGTGGCGAGGGCAGAACGCGGTGTTCACCCTGGTCCTGCTCCTGATGCTGATCCCGTTCGAGTCGGTGGCGGTGCCGCTGTTCTACATGTTCAACGGGCAGCGCAACACCCTTTTCATCCAGGCCCTGCCGTTCGTCGCCAACGCCTTCGCGATCTACCAGTTCCACACGTTCTTCAGGAAGATCCCGCCGAGCATCGAGGAGGCGGCCCGGCTGGACGGCGCGGGCCCCTGGCGGACCTTCTTCGCGATCATCGTGCCGATGTCCAGGCCGGTGTTCGCCTCGGTCGCCATCCTCACCTTCCTCATCCAGTGGGGTTCCTTCCTGTGGCCGGTGCTGATGGTGTCCGACCCGTCGGTGCGCCCCCTCCCTCTGGAGATGAGCGTCTTCCAGGGGCAGCAGCCCCCTGACTGGGGGCAGATCCTGGCCTTCGGTGTCCTGCTGGTCCTGCCGGTTCTCGTCGTCTTCGCCTTCTTCCAGCGCTGGTTCGTCCAAGGTGTCGCCAGCTCCGCCGTCAAGGGCTGAGGACAGCCGTGGGGGCGGCGAGGGGCTCACCCCTCTCCCCGCCGCCCCTGCACGCGGCACGCTTCCTGCCGGGGCCTTCCGTCAGTCCTTGCCGATGACGACCACCGCGTCCTGGACCGACCAGCGGCGCCGCTCGGCTTTGGGCGGGTTGATCCGCACCCCGTAGCCGGGACTCGTCGACGAGTCGCCGTGGCTGCGGTAACCGATGGCGCATTCGCCGCGATGACGTGCCGCGGCCACGACCGTGGCGAAGGAGGTCTCACACCCTGGCAGCACGTAGTCGGTTGCGGGCATCAGGCGAATGCCGGTGCCGTCGGCGGAGAACAGCTCCTCGAACACCGCTGCCAAGTGCCGGTTCTGGGAGATCTGCGCCATGAGCAGGCCGATGAGCTTGCCACTGATGATCACGTCGGCTCCGGGGCCGACGGGGGCCAGCGCCCGGTTGCGGTCGTCGGTCAGTTCGGTGACCACCGGCAGTTCACGCCCGGTGGCTTCCTCGAGTTGACGCAGAAGCAGCAGGGTGACGAGCGTGCGGTTGTCCGGGTCGTCCTGCGGCTGTCCGGGAGCGGGGTCCGGGCCGAGCACGATCACGCTGTCGTAGGAGTGCACGTCCAGACGCTTGAGGGTCTCGGGACGAGTGATGTCCCCCGGGTGCAGTGTCAGGGTCAGGTGGGTGCCGCTGTGCGTGTCGGCCTCGCTCACCTGACGGACTGTCGCATCACGGCCCTCCGCCACCACGTCGACGGCTGATCCGGGCCGGACGCGGCGGCGCAGTTGGTCGAGTATGAGCGGCGCTCGGCGATTCCAGCCCAGCAGGAGCACCCGTTCCGGCGCCGCGGGCGCCGAAGGGCCGGATGCCATCGCGGCCTTCTCGACCGACTCCGCGCAGTCGTCGAGCCAGGCCGTGTCGTCGTCACGGGAGATGACGATGAGCACGTCGTCGGGGGCCATGGGCGTCTGCGCCGGCGGGTTGAGCAAGGGGGTGCCGTCTCGCATCATCCCGACGACGCTCGACGTCGGGTAGGACAGCAGCGCGTCGCCGAACGGCCGGCCTGCCAGGGCCGGCTCGGCGATCAGGTAGAACTCGTCGCCGGCGAAGTCCAGCAGTTCCTGGTGGACGAGGGAGAGTCCGGGCCGGCGGGCGGCCTGGACGATCAGCCGGGCCGTGACGGTGTCGCTCTCCAGGACGATGCCGCCCGGTCCGGCGGCGAGACAGGCGGCCAGGCGGTAGCGGTCGTCCCGGACGGCGGCGACGACGGGCGGACGGGTCTCCTCCCCGGCCAGGGCTGCCCTGAGCGCCAGCAGCGTCTTGACCACCTCGGCGTCGGCGTCCGGCTCGTCCTGGGGCAGGACCAGCACGACACCGGCCGTGGCCGGGCTGGTCAGGGTGAGCACGGCCGGGTCGGTAGGGGGGCCGCTGCGGCAGATCAGCCGCGTACCGCCGACGGGACCGGCCTTCGTGCTCAGGGCCTCCTCCATGGCGGTCTTGTCCCGGTCGGCCAGGACGACCACCGCCGCGCGCCGCTGGTTGGCGTTGGCGGCCACCAGTTCGCTCACCACGGTGAAGACCTGCTCCGACCACCCCAGGACCACGGCGTGCCCCTGTTCGAGCACGGTGGAACGGCCCCGCCGCAACTCGCTGAGCCGCTCCGTGAGCGCCGTCGTGATCAGGCCGACGAGCGTCGAGACGTACAGCAGCGCGACCAGTGCGAGCAGCACCGACATCGTCACTCGCAACGGCGCCCCCGTGGCACCGCCCAGCCGCAGTGTCTCCCCGGTGAGGCGCCATACCTCCGCCAGCCGGTCCGCCAGGGCCGCCGGCGCGTCGGGGTCGGTCCACACCAGCACCGCACTGGCCGGGACGACGATGGCCAGGCACAGCAGCGCCATCCAGCCGACGAGAGCGGGAGCACCGCGGGCCAGGGTGCTGTCGAACCAGTAGCGGGCTCTGTCACCGAACGGAGTGCGCCGCTGCGCCACCCTTCCCCCCTCCACCTCGCCTTCCTGACGCGATCGCAGGCCCGCCCAAGAGCACGGATGCGCATACGCATGGGCAGTGTGGGCGACCGATCGTGGCGGCAGACGGAGATCGCTGCGCATTCATCCCTTCGGGGTTCCCGAGCCGTCCATGCCGGCGGACCTGCCTCGACGTCAGGGTTTGTCGCCGTCTTCGCTCCTTCGAGTCAACGCCGGGCGGAGGGCGGGCGCCTGGTCGCGGCCACCAGTACAAAGGCCGCCATGACTGAAGATCACGCGGCGGCGCACTCAGGCAGCGGCTTCTCCCGGCGTAGCTTCGCGGCGGTGGCCGGCACGGCCACGGTGGCGACGGCCCTGACCGGCGGTGTCTCCGCGGCCCTGCCCGCGCCGACCGCCCCGGGCGCCGGCCGGGGCGCCGACTTCGACCGGTGCCTGGCCGTCGCCCGCGCACTGCTCGTACTGGACTCCGACAACCGCCCCCTCGTCCCGCGCTATCAGCGCATCCTCGACCGAGGCCTGCCGGCTCAACGGCGGACACACCCGAAGAACGTTCTGGTCATCGGAGCCGGTCCGGCCGGGCTGGTGAGTGCCTGGCTGCTGAAGAAGGCAGGTCACCGTGTGACGGTGCTGGAGGCCAACGGCAACCGCGCGGGCGGACGCATCAAGACCTTCCGCAACGGCGGCCACGAACAGGCGAAGCAGCCCTTCACCGATCCGCGCCAGTACGCCGAAGCGGGCGCGATGCGCATCCCCGGCAGCCATCCCCTGGTGATGGATCTGATCGACCAGTTCGGCCTGAAGAAGCGGCGTTTCCACTATGTGGACGTCGACAGCGAGGGCCGTCCCGCCAGCCGCACCTGGATCCATGTGAACGGGATCCGCATGCGGCGCGCCGACTACGCCCGCGCGCCCCGGCGCATCAACCGGTCCTTCGGCGTTCCCCGGGCCCACTGGGACACCCCGGCCGCCACCATCCTGCGCTCCGTTCTGGACCCGGTGCGCGATGAGTTCAGTTACGTCGACGGCGACGGCAAGCGGGTCGACAAGCCGCTCCCCGAGCGGGTGCGGGGCTGGGCCCGCGTGGTGCAGCGGTTCGGTGACTGGTCGATGTTCCGCTTCCTGACCGAGCACGCCGGCCTCGACGAGCGGACCATCGATCTGATCGGCACCCTGGAGAACCTCACCTCGCGCCTCCCGCTGTCCTTCATCCACAGCTTCATCGGCTCCTCCCTCATCAGCCCCGGCACGCCCTTCTACGAGCTGGAGGGCGGCACGGCCGTACTGCCGGACGCCCTCCTGGAGCGCGTGCGCGAGGACGTGCGGTTCGACCGCCGTGTCACGCGCATCGAGTACCACCACCCCGACCGCCCTTCGCCGGACACCGAGCACGTCCGGAGCAAGGGCCCGCACGTATGGGTGGACACCGTGTCCGAGGGCCGCGACGGTCCCGTCGTTCGCGAGCAGTTCACCGCGGACGTCGCCGTGGTCACGGTGCCGTTCTCCGGACTGCGCCATGTACAGATCGCCCCGCCCATGTCGTACGGCAAGCGCCGCGCCGTCTGCGAACTGCACTACGACAGCGCGACCAAGGTGCTGCTGGAGTTCAGCCGCCGCTGGTGGGAGTTCGACGAGGCCGACTGGAAGCGCGAGCTGAACGCCGTCCGCCCCGGTCTGTACGACGCCTACCGCACCGGCCGCACCGCCACGGACGGCAGCCTGCTCGGCGCCCATCCCTCCGTGCCCACCGGACACATCACGGCGGGTCAGCGCACCCATTACGCCGCCAACCGAGCGAGCGGGCGCGACCAGCCGGAGGCGGTCGGCGTGGTGGGGGGCGGCTCGGTGTCGGACAACGCCAACCGGTTCATGTTCCACCCCTCCCATCCGGTCCCGGGCAGCGCGGGGGGTGTGGTCCTGGCCTCCTACAGCTGGGCGGACGACGCGCTGCGCTGGGACTCCTTGGACGAAGAGGCACGGTACCCGCACGCTCTGTGCGGCCTCCAGCAGGTGTACGGCCAGCGCATCGAGGTCTTCTACACGGGCGCCGGCCGCACGCAGAGCTGGTTGCGCGACCCCTACGCCTACGGGGAGGCGTCCGTGCTCCTGCCCGGGCAGCACACGGAGTTGCTGCCCGCCATCCCCATGCGCGAAGGGCCGTTGCACTTCGCCGGGGACCACACGTCCGTCAAGCCGGCGTGGATCGAGGGAGCCGTGGAGTCCGCCGTGCGTGCCGCCTTGGAGATCCACACCACGTGAGCCGCGCGGTCCGCTGAGCCACGACGCACCCGATGGCCCCGGCGCACCGGCGCCGGGGCCATCGGTTCCCGCAAGGCGGCTTCGCCGTCAACAAGAACTGCCGCAGGACGACGAACTGCCGCAGGACGAGGAGCTACCGCAGGACGAGGAGCTACCGCAGGACGAGGAACTGCTGCAGGACGACGAGCCGCCGCCGGAGCAGGAGGAGGAACCGCCGCAGGCGTCACCCTCGACGTACCAGGACGAACCGCTGGACGCCGTGCCCACGCCTCCCGCAGCTGACGCCGCCGCCGTACCGCTGCTCGTCGGCCACCCCCCGTATCCCTGTCCGCTCCCCCAGCCGTACCCGGACGCCTGCCGGCCCAGATCGTCCCAGGCACGGCGCCAGGCCCGACGCACGAGCCAGGCCATCAGCACAGCCGTGACCAGCACGGCAACAACCACCACGACCAGAGCAGTCACGATCATCTCCCCCCGTCCACCGGGCCAGGCGCACCGGTTGTCCGGACCATGCCCCCGGCCGTGGTGCCTTCAATCTCCCCTTGAGCAAGGCAAGAGGTTGTTTCATCAGATCCGGTACACGCGGCTCGCAACTTCATGGCGCACACCCGGCGTACGTCCCTCTTCGCCACCCGGCGAGTGGACGGCCCCCGGACGCGCCCCCGGTTCGGTGTCACTCCACGGCGGTGGGCCGGCGTGAGGCCGCCATCGCCGCGTCGACGTCCCTGAGGGGACGCAGCCGGTAGGTGTAGGAGTAGTCCCGGTTCGCGTGCAGCTTGTACTCGTCGTGGGTGTGGGCACCCCAGCTGTCGTCACCGCCCACGCCCATCTGCCGGTGGCTCACGCGGAGCACGACCTCCTCACGGGGGGTCAGCTGGTAGTCGTGGCGCACCCCGACCGACAGGTCCTCGGGCGTGAAGTGCGAGGCGTTGACCTCGACGAGCGGTTCGCCCGAGACGAGCAGTCCGGTGCCGTCGCGGCCGGTGAGGGCGATCCATCTGACGTCGGTCTTGTTGCCGCTCTCCTGGGGACGCAGGTAGGGGGTCCGCTGCCCGCTCACGGTGCCGGAGTACAACCCCACGTCGGTGGCGTTGTTGCGGTCCCAGTGGTTCTCCTCGGGGCCGCGGCCGTAGTAGTGCAGGTGCTCCAGACGCCCGGGCAGGTGCAGCAGAGTGCCCACCTCCGGGATGTACGGCAGTGAGGCGGCGCCCGGTCGCAGGGTGTTGTCGACCTTGATCTCGCCGTTGCCGAAGACCGTGTACGTCGTGGTGTACGTCGACTCGGCCGTCGTGGGCAGGGTGCCGCTGACCTTGATCTCGACGGCCCGGTCCCGCAGGGCGCGCACGGCGACACCGGTCACCTTGCGGCGGGTACCGGCGTCGCGCCAGGTCTGGTTGCGGGTGTGCTGGCCGTTGCCCCGGTCGTTGTCGGTGGGGGCCCGCCAGAAGTTCGGTACGGGTCCCGAGGTGATCAGCTGGGTGCCGCCGGCCTTGAACGAGGTGATGACGCCGCTGTGCTTGTCGACGGTGACGGAGAAGCCCTTGCCGGTGACGGTGACCGCGGTGTCGCCGTCGGTGTGGCTGAGCGCCGGGACGCCGGCCAGCGGCACCGGCCGCACGGCGGGGCTCGCGGCGTGGACGGGGAGCTGCTGCTTGGCCACCTCGAAGCCGGCCTCGGCCCACTTGGTGGCCTCGCGGGTGGTGAAGGACAGCTGGAGGAAGTACTCGGCGCCCGGTGCCGGGTCGTCCGGCACCTCGAAGGGCACGGTGACGTCCTTGCTCGACAGCGGGGCCAAGTCCAGCTGGGCCCGGCTCAGCCGGCCGCGCCGGACCACCTTGCCGTCGCACACCAGCTCCCAACGCCCGTCGAACTCCCGGAGGTTGGTGAAGAGGTACTCGTTGGTGAGGGTGACGGCGGCGCCGGGGGTGAGCGAGTCGCCGTTGGCGGGGGCGGCGTTGATCGCCTGGTAGATCTGCTTGACCTCGGCGGACTTGCCGGTGAGCCCGCGGTCGGCGGTGACGATGCCGTCCCCGGCGAAGGCCCCGTCGTTGGGGTTGTCGGCCCAGTCGCCGCCGTAGGCGTAGAAGGTCCTGTCGCGGGGCCGCTTCTCGGTGAGGTCCACGGTGGCGGCGTCGAACCAGAACCGCACGCCGTCGTCGCCGGGGCGGCGGCCGTCCGAGGCCAGTTCGGCGGCGGTCAGCGCGCGGGCGTACACGCGGGCGCGCCGGATGGTGCCGCTGAACTCGCGGGTGGGGTTGTCAACGTCGGTGGCCAGGGCCAGCGAGGCGGTGTTGTCGGAGGGGCGCCGGGTGGTGGTGCGGGTGGCCCGGACCACGCCGTCGACGTGGAGGGTGAGGGTGCCGGCCGCCGCGTCGAAGACGCCCGCGACATGGTGTTCGCGGCCCGTCCAGTCCGCGGGCAGCGCCCAGCTCGCGGTGACCCACTGGCCGCCGCCGTGAATGAAGAACTCCAGGCTCTTGCCGGTCTGCTTCAGGGCGTACTGGGTGTCGCCCTTGGCCAGGATCGGCTGGTGGCCGCCGGTCACCTGAGGGGTGACCCAGGCTTCGAGGGTGAGGGAGCCGGTGAGGTCGAGGCCCGGGTCGCGGGCGAAGACGGTGCCTCCGCTGATGCCCTCGTCACGGCTGAAGGTGCCGGCGGGGGCGAGGATCTCGCCGCGCAGCGCGGCAGGACCGGCCTCCGTGAAACGTTTGCGGTTCGGGGTGGGCCACTTGAGGGCCTGGTCGACGAAGTCCCAGATCCAGCCGCCCTGGAGCACGTCGTAGCGGCGGACGACGTCCCAGTACTTCTTGAAGTTGCCGTTGGAGTTCCCCATGCCGTGGGAGTACTCGATCATCACGTACGGCCGGGTGTCGCCCGTGTCCTCGGCGCGCGCCTCGACGCGGGAGGGGCTGTCGTACATCTCGGAGCGGATGTCGCTCATGCCGGGGCGGTCGTCGCCCTCGTACTGGATCACGCGGGTGGTGTCGTAGGAACGGATCCAGTCGTACATGGCGTTGAAGGTGCTGCCGCCGCCCGCCTCGTTGCCGAGCGACCAGATGACCACCGAGGCGTGGTTCTTGTCGCGGTGGACCATGTTCTGGGCGCGGGCCACGCACGCCTCGGTCCACTCGGCGTGGTTGCCGGGGTACTCGCCCCGGATGCCGTGGGTTTCGAGGTTGGTCTCGTCGACGAGGTAGAGGCCGTACTCGTCGGCGAGTTCGAGCCACTGCGGGTTGTTGGGGTAGTGCGAGGTGCGGACGCTGTTGATGTTCAGTCGCTTGATGATCTCGATGTCCTGGACCATCTCGGCGCGGGTGAGGGCCGAGCCGCGGACGGGGTGCATCTCGTGCCGGTTGGTGCCCCGGAAGGAGACCGGCTTGCCGTTGATGCGCATCAGGCCGTCCTTGAGCGTGAACTCGCGCAGGCCGACCCGGTGGGAGAGGGTCTCGATCACCCGGCCGGCCGGATCGCGCAGGCGGAGCACGGCCGTGTACAGGTGGGGGTGCTCGGCCGACCACAGGCGCGGCCGTGGCACGGCCTTCGCTGCCTGTACGGTCTGCTCCTGGCCGGAGTCGAGCGCGACGGTCTGCTGGAGCGGTCTGGGCCACACCGGGTGCCCGTCGGCGCCGTACAGCTGGGTCTCGACGGAGTACCGGCCGCCCCCCTTGCCGCCGTAGTCCCGCACATGTGCGGTGACCGACAGCTCGGCCGCCTTGCAGTCGTCGCTCAGCGGGGTGTCGAGCCGGAAGTCGCGCAGGTGCACGGCGGGCGTGGAGTAGAGGTAGACCGAGCGGAAGATGCCGCTCAGCCGGATCATGTCCTGGTCCTCCAGCCAGTCGCCGTCGGAGTAGCGGTAGACCTCCACGGCGATCTGGTTGGTGCCCGGCCGGAGGTGGTCGGTGATGTCGTACTCGGCGGGGTCGTAGGAGTCCTCGTGGTAGCCGACCAGTTCCCCGTTGATCCACACGTAGTGGGCGGACTTGACCCCCTCGAAGTGGAGGAAGGTGCGCCGTCCCTTCCAGTCGCGCGGGACGGTGAAGGTACGGCGGTACTGGCCGACCGGGTTGTAGCGGGTCGGGGCGGCCGGCGGCTGCGCCTCCTCGCCGAGGCCGTTGGGGCCCCACCAGGGGTAGGTGATGTTGATGTAGATGGGCCGGTCGTAGCCGTGCAGTTGCCAGGCGGAGGGCACCGGGATGGTGTCCCAGTCGCTGTCGTCGACGTCGGTGCGGTGGAAGTCGGCGTCGCGGTCGTCGGGGCGGTCGGCGTAGGCGAACTTCCACTTGCCGTCGAGGCTCAGCCGGTACGGCGAACGGGTGCGGTCGGCGGCGAGCGCCTGCCGGACGTCCGCGTAGGGCATCAGCGTGGTGTGGGGTGGCTCGGTGCCGAGACGGAAGAGGCTGATGTTGCCGTTCCACTCGGGCGTTGCGGCCGCCGGCTCGGCCCCGTCGGCCGCGCGTGCCACGGCGGACGGCCCGGAGAGGGCGAGCGCGCCGAGGACGGCGGCTCCGCCCTCCAGGAGACGGCGACGGCTGACCGGCGCACCCGGCCAACGGGGCGGACCGGCGGGAGACAGGGGGGAGTTCGGCATCGACGGGGGCCTTCCTCTGGACGACAGTGCGGCGCTGCACGGCTGCGAGGGAGCGTCATTTCCTGTGCGGTGCTGTTGGGAAACCGAACGCACACTAGGTCGTGAGTCAAAGGGAAGCAACGATCCTGTCGAGGTTTGTGTGTTCATGATGGGCGAGGTGTCGACCTTGGCCGAATCACGCCTCCCTCGACGACGGGATCACGCGGCCGTCTCGGCCTCCGCGAGCGTCCCGTCCCGCTGTTCGAACTGGGTCCGGTACAGCTCGGCGTAGCGCCCGCCGGCCGCCAACAGCGCGTCGTGGGTGCCGCGTTCGACGATCCGCCCGGCCTCGACCACCAGGATCTGGTCGGCCGCCCGTACGGTGGAGAGCCGGTGGGCGATCACCACCGCGGTCCTGCCCTCCAGCGCCTCGGTGAGCGCTTCCTGGACGGCGGCCTCGGAGGTGTTGTCGAGGTGTGCGGTGGCCTCGTCGAGGATGACGACCCGCTGACGGGCCAGTAGCAGCCGGGCGATGGTCATGCGCTGGCGTTCCCCGCCGGAGAGCCGGTAGCCGCGCTCGCCGACCACCGTGTCGAGGCCGTCGGGCAGGGACCGTACGAGCGCGTCGAGCCGGGAGCGGCGCAGGGCGTCCCAGAGTTCGGTTTCGGAGGCGGTGGGGCGGGCCAGCAGCAGGTTGGCGCGGACGGTGTCGTGGAAGAGGTGGCCGTCCTGGGTGACCATGCCGAGGGTGCCGCGCAGGGACGCGGCGCTCAGGTCGCGCACATCCACGCCGCCGATGCGCACGGCGCCCTCGTCGACGTCGTACAGCCGCGGGAGCAGCTGGGCGACGGTGGACTTGCCGGCGCCGGACGAGCCGACCAGGGCGATGGTCTGCCCGGGTTCGGCGCGGAAGGAGATGCCGTGCAGCACCTCGGCGCCGCCGCGCGTGTCGAGGGTCGCGACCTCCTCCAGGGAGGCGAGGGAGACCTTGTCGGCGGAGGGGTAGCCGAAGCGGACGTTGTCGAACTCCACCGAGACCGGGCCGTCGACGACCTGCTCGGCGTCCGGCTTCTCCTCGATCAGCGGCTTGAGATCGAGCACCTCGAAGACCCGCTCGAAGCTGACGAGGGCGCTCATGACCTCGACACGGGCTCCGGCGAGCGCCGTGAGCGGGGCGTACATCCGGGTCAGCAGCAGGGCGAGCGAGACGACGGCGCCGGGCTCCAGGGTGCCGCGCAGGGCGAACCAGCCGCCGAGGCCGTAGACCAGGGCGAGGGCCAGGGCGGAGACCAGGGTGAGGGCGGTGATGAACACCGACTGGGCGGTGGCGGTGCGTACTCCGATGTCCGCCACTCGGCGGGCCCGGGCCGCGAATTCCTCCGACTCCTCCTCGGGGCGTCCGAAGAGTTTGACCAGGGTCGCGCCGGGCGCGGAGAAGCGTTCGGTCATGCGGGTCCCCATCGCGGCGTTGAGGGCGGCGGCCTCTCGCTGCATCCGGGCCATGCGGGTGCCCATGCGCCGGGCCGGGACGACGAACACCGGGAGCAGGACTAGGGCGAGCAGCGTGATCTGCCAGGACAGGGTGAGCATGACGGCGAGGGTGAGCAGCAGCGTGACCAGGTTGCTGACCACGCCGGACAGGGTGTTGCTGAAGGCGCGCTGGGCGCCGATCACGTCGTTGTTGAGTCGGGAGACCAGCGCTCCCGTACGAGTGCGTGTGAAGAACGCGACCGGCATGCGCTGCACATGATCGAACACAGCCGTCCGCAGATCGAGGATGAGCCCCTCCCCGAGCGTCGCCGACAGCCGCCGCGCGAGGATCCCGAGTGCCGCCTCCGCCACCGCGATGACGGCGATCAGCAGGGCCAGGCGGACGACCGTGTCCTCGTCGCCGCGCGTCACGATCGCGTCGACGACGTGTCCGGCCAGGACGGGCGTCGCGACGGCGAGGAGCGCGGTCGCCACCCCGAGCACGACGAAGAGCGTGATCCTTCGGCGGTGCGGGCGGGCGAACGCGCCGATGCGGCGCAGTGTGGCGCGGGCGAACGGGCGCCGCTCCCGCTCGGCGTTCATGACGCTGTGCAGCTGGGTCCAGGCTGTGGTCTCCATACTCATGGAGAGGAACGTAGAACCTCAAGCTTCGTTGAGGTCAACAGCTCCGGTGTCGGCGGGCCGCCCGGGGTCGCCGGTGGGCCCGCCGGGACCGGGATCCGTCCGCAGCCGGTCCGTAAGACGCCGTCCGCGCTGCCGCAACCCGCCGTTGTCACGGCGCGGCGAACCTCTGCGGGTGTGACAGCCGTACGACTGCCCGCGGGACGCATGCTGCGGCGCGTCCCGCTCCGCCGGATCCTGTGCCTGCTTCCCCTCGCCCTGGTCGTCGTGGTGGCGGCAAGGCACCGCGCCGTGCTCGCCGAGGGCATCGGCCACCTGGCGACGGCCAAGTGGCCGTGGCTGCTCGCCGCCGCCTGCGCCACCTGCCTGACCTGGGTCGCGGCGGCGGTGACCCGGCAGGGGGCGGTGGTGGAGCGGCTGCCCGGACTGCGGCTGCTCATCACCCAGTTCGCGGCGGGCGCGGCCAACCACCTGCTGCCGACCGGGCTGGGCGCGAGCGCGGTCAACCTGCGCTTCATGACCGTGTGCGGGCTGCCGCCGGCCCGTTCCTCGGCCGCCCTGGCGCTGTATCTGCTCGCCGAGAGCGTGGCCCGGGTCGGGTTGCTGGCCGCGCTGCTCATCGCCTTCCCGGACGCCCTGCGTCTCGGACCGCTGCTTCCGGAGAGGGCTTCGGGCCCGTTGCTGGTCGGGGCCGGCGCGGTGGCGGTCGTGGTGGTGGCCCTCTTCTTCCTCGTACGCCGGCTGCGCACGGCCGTGCTCTCGTTCCTGCGCACCGCGCTGGGCGAGGCACGCTCGGTGCACTCGCGTCCGTCCCGGGTGCTGGCGTTGTGGGGCGGCTCGCTGGCCTTTCCGCTACTGCAGGCGTCGGGACTGGTCCTGGTGGGGCTCGCCCTGGGACTCCCGGTGCCGCCGGCGCACATCGCGCTCGCGTATCTGGCGGCGACCGTCGCCGTCGCCCTGGTGCCGACGCCCGGCGGGCTCGGCTCGGTGGAAGCGGCACTGGTGGTGGCGCTGGTGGCGGTGGGCGGCCCGGTCGCGGTGGTGACGGCCGTGGTACTGGCGTACCGGACCATCACGGTGTGGCTGCCGCTGCTGCCGGGGGCGTTGACGCTGGCGGCGCTGGTGCGGTGGAAGGTCATCTGACGGGTCCGTGAGGTGCGGGGTCCGCCCTCGGAAAGGGGCGTGCGCGGCGGCATGC
Organism: Streptomyces sp. NPDC001920; assembly: GCF_053594495.1. NCBI lineage: Bacteria > Bacillati > Actinomycetota > Actinomycetes > Kitasatosporales > Streptomycetaceae > Streptomyces > Streptomyces sp. NPDC001920. The sequence continues at coordinate 19,093 of NZ_JBSFEP010000035.1, read as the reverse complement.
GGCTCTCGTGGGGCGCGCGAGCGCCGAGCACGCCTCGGAGAGCGGCCGTTCGGCCCTGCGTGTCCACCCGGGGTCCAGGAGAGAATGCCCGAAAGCGACCGGTGAGACCGTCAGGTCGACGATCCTGAGACGAACGCCTGTACCCGATACGGCAGGATGAGCCCGCGCGCCGGTCTCGGGGGACGGGGTGGCCGGCGCGACGGCACATCGCGGAAATCGAGCAGGGGACAACGTGACGAGACTTCACATCCGGCCGTCGGCGCATCAATTCGCCGCAGCTCTTCCTGACGGGGGTGACCGGTGAAGCGCGCGCTCACTGTGGACGACCTGGTCATCGCCGGGATCGCGTTGGCGGCGGGCCTGCTTGCGGCCTTCCTGCTGCGCATTCTGCTGCGCTGGCTGGGCAAGCACGCCGACCGCACCCGCTGGAGCGGCGACGACCTCATCGTGGACGCACTGCGGACCGTGGTGCCGTGGGGCGCGTTCCTCGGCGGCGCGGCCTCCGCGGGCGCGGCCCTGCCGCTGACCGCGACCGTGCAGCACAACGTCAACAAGACCCTGACCGTGCTGTTCGTCTTCGTCGTGACACTTGCGGTGGCCCGTGGGGTCGCCGGGCTGATGCGGACGGTCACCCAGTCCCGCCCCGGCGTCGCGGGATCCGCCACGATCTTCGTCAACATCACCCGGATCCTGGTCCTGGCCATCGGCTTCCTGGTGGTGCTGCAGACCCTGGGCATCTCCATAGCGCCCCTGCTCACCGCACTGGGCGTCGGCGGTCTGGCGGTCGCCCTGGCGCTGCAGGACACGCTCGCCAACCTCTTCGCGGGCATTCACATCCTCGCCTCCAAGACCGTCCAGCCCGGCGACTACATCCGGCTGAGCAGTGGTGAGGAGGGTTACGTCGAGGACATCAACTGGCGCCAGACGACGGTGCGCAACCTGTCCAACAACCTGGTCGTGATCCCCAACGGGGAGCTCGCGAAGACGAACATGACCAACTTCATGCGTCCCGAGGAGCAGCTGACGATCCTGCTCCAGGTCGGCGTCGCCTACGACAGCGACCTGGACCACGTCGAGCGGGTGACGAACGAGGTCATCGGCGAGGTGATGACCGAGGTCGAGGGGGCGGTGCCGGACCACGAGCCGATCATCCGCTTCCACACCTTCGGCGATTCCAGGATCGGCTTCACCGTGATCCTGGGCGTCGGCGAGTTCAGCGACCAGTACCGGATCAAGCACGAGTTCATCAAGCGCCTGCACCGGCGCTACCGCCTGGAGGGCATCCGTATCCCGGCGCCCACCCGGACGGTCGCCATCCAGCAGGGGACGGTGGCGATACCGCAGCAGCGCGGCCCCGAGGAGGCGGACGAGTTCACCCCCGTCCGCCTCGACTGACGTACGCCACCGTCCCGCGGGACGACTACAGGGTGGCCGAGTTGTCGTGGTAGTGGCCACCCCGCCGGCTGTGCGGCGCGACGAGCGACGGGTTCACCTGGGTGACCGTCCAGTCCGGGTGCCCGGGCATCCGGGGCGTCTTGGTGCCGTACAGCCAGTCCTGGAGGAATCCGGACACATCCTGGCCCGAGACCTCCGAGGCGACGGCGATGTAGTCCGCCGTGGACGCCGAGGCGTTGCGGTACCGGGTGAGGAAGGCACGCTCCAGGGCGCTGAAGGCCGCCTCGCCCACGAGGTTGCGCAGCGCGTACAGGACCAGGACGCCGCCGAGGTACCGCTGGGGCTCGAACAGGTTCGCCGCGTTCGGCGCCGCGACCGGGCCCCAGTTGCGGCGCCACTGGTCGCCACGCGCGTAGGTGTCCTTCATCCGGGCTTCCATGGTGGTCATGCCCAGGGAGTCCGGCCAGCCGCGCTCGTAGCGGTAGAGCAGGCCGTAGAAGTCGGCGTGGCCCTCGTTCAGCCACAGATCGGCCCAGGTGGCCGGGCTGACGCTGTTGCCGAAGTAGGAGTGGACCAGCTCGTGCATCATGTGCGAGCCGATCTTCTTCTCCTCCTGCAGGAGGTAGTTCGGCTTGTAGATGGTGAGGGTCTGGGTCTCCAGGCCGGTGAAGTCGAAGGCGTCCGGGGCGTCGGAGTTGCAGGGCAGCAGTCCGTACGTCTCGAAGGGGTACGCACCGAGCCGCGCCTCGACCCACTCCACCAGCTTCGGCGTCAGCGCGAGCGCCGGTTCCAGCGCCGCGGCCCGCGCGGTCGGGACGACGTCGCGCAGCGGCAGCCCGTGCGGGCCCTGCCGGTCCTTCACCACGTAGTCGCCGACCGTGATCTGCACCAGCTCCGTGGCCATGGGCTCACGCGAGCGGTACGTGTAGGCGGTGCGGTCGCCGCTCAGGCTCTCGGTGCGCACGAGCAGGCCGGTGGCCACGCCGCGCAGATTGTTCGGGACGGTGAGGCGGAAGGAGAAGTCGGCCTTGTCGGAAGGGTGGTCGTTGCAGGGGAAGACGGTGTGCGCGGAGTTCGGCTGGCAGCACACCGCGAACCCGTCCGGCGTGTCGACCCAGCCGGTGTGGGGCAGATCACGTCGCGGGTCCGCCGTGTACTCCACGCGGAGGGTGGCCGAGCACTTGGCGGGCAGGCTCCGTGCGGGTGTGACGCGGAGCTTCTCGTCGACCTGCTCGTAGGTCGCCTTGCGGCCGCCGACCCGGACGGCGCGGACGTCCAGTCCGAGGGCGTCGAGGGAGAGGCGGGTCAGGGCCCGGGTGGTGCGGATCTTCAGGGTCGCGGTGGCGTCGACGAGCCGGGTCGCGGGGTCGTAGGAGAAGTCCAGGTGGTAGGCCTCGACGCGGTAGCCGTCGTTGCCGAGGGCCGGGAAGACCGGGTCGCCGAGGGTCTCGGGTCCCGGTTCGCCGGAGGTCCTGGCGGCCGACGTCCCCGTCTGCTGCGTCGTCGGTGTCGCGTGCGCGGTGGGCGCGGCGGTCAGGGCGGCGGCGGTGCCGATCAGGGCGGCCGCGGGGGCCGTCACTCGGGTGCGATATCTCATGGTCCGCTTTCGCTCGGGCGGCCGGGTGGTCGGGTCCGGCCGCCGGAATCGGTGATCCCCGGTTCGGTGATCTGCTTACATGACCACCGGACGGGCCCCTGAGGTTGCACGGACGCGCCGCTTCCTCTTAGCGCCGGGCGCGGCGGGCGGGGGCGGGCTGCCACCCGCCTGTGTGCGGACCCCTGTCGAGTACAGGTCGATCACGAGATATCTTGATGTCGAGCAATGTTGCAGACGTGGAGCGGAGCACCCGGTGACTGACTCGACCATCATCTATACGCACACTGACGAGGCCCCGGCCCTGGCGACGTATTCCTTCCTGCCGGTGGTCCAGGCGTACGCCTCGCAGGCGGGTGTCGCCGTGGAGACGCGCGACATCTCGCTGGCCGGCCGCATCATCGCGGTGTTCCCGGAGTACCTGACCGAGGACCAGCGCATCCCGGACGCGCTGGCGGAGCTCGGTGAGCTCGCCAAGACCCCCGCGGCCAACATCATCAAGCTGCCGAACATCTCGGCGTCCATCCCGCAGCTCAAGGCCGCCATCGCCGAACTGCAGGGCCAGGGCTACGCGCTACCGAACTACCCGGACGACCCGAAGACCGACGAGGAGCGGGAGATCCAGGCCCGCTACGACAAGATCAAGGGCTCCGCGGTGAACCCGGTCCTGCGCGAGGGCAACTCCGACCGCCGCGCCCCCGCCTCGGTCAAGAACTACGCCAAGAGCCACCCGCACCGCATGGGCGCCTGGACCGGCGAGTCCAAGACGAACGTGGCGACCATGGGCCGCAACGACTTCCGCTCCACCGAGAAGTCCGTCGTGATCTCCGAGGCCGGCGCGCTGAGGATCGAGCACGTCGCCGAGGACGGCGCCACCACCGTTCTGCGCGAGTCCGTACCGGTCCTCGCCGGTGAGGTCGTCGACGCCTCCGTGATGCGCGTCGCCGCGCTGCGCGAGTTCCTCACGGCGCAGGTCGCCCGCGCCAAGGAGGAGGGCGTCCTGTTCTCCGTGCACCTCAAGGCGACGATGATGAAGGTCTCCGACCCGATCGTCTTCGGCCACGTCGTGCGCGCCTTCTTCCCGAAGACCTTCGAGCGCTACGGCGCCGACCTCGCCGCCGCCGGTCTGACCCCGAACGACGGTCTGGGCGGCATCTTCAAGGGCCTTGACGCCCTGCCGAACGGCGCCGAGATCAAGGCGTCCTTCGACGCCGAGCTCGCCGAGGGCCCGGCCCTGGCGATGGTCGACTCCGACAAGGGCATCACCAACCTGCACGTGCCGTCCGACGTGATCGTGGACGCCTCGATGCCGGCGATGATCCGCACCTCCGGCCACATGTGGGGCCCCGACGGCCAGGAGGCCGACACCCTCGCGGTGCTGCCGGACTCCTCCTACGCCGGGGTCTACCAGGCCGTCATCGACGACTGCCGCGCCAACGGCGCCTACGACCCGTCGACCATGGGCTCGGTCCCGAACGTCGGCCTCATGGCGCAGAAGGCCGAGGAGTACGGCTCCCACGACAAGACCTTCGAGATCAAGGCCGCCGGTACGGTCCGCCTGGTCGACCAGGCCGGCAACGTGCTCATCGAGCAGCCGGTCGCCGAGGGCGACATCTTCCGCGCCTGCCAGACCAAGGACGCGCCGATCAGGGACTGGGTGAAGCTGGCCGTCACCCGCGCCCGCGCCACCGGCGACCCGGCCGTCTTCTGGCTGGACGAGACCCGCGCGCACGACGCCAACCTGATCGCCAAGGTCAACGCCTACCTGCCGGAGCACGACACCGAGGGCCTGGACATCCGCATCCTCGCCCCGGTCGAGGCCACCAAGCTGTCGGTGGAGCGCATCCGCCGCGGCGAGAACACCATCTCGGTGACCGGCAACGTGCTGCGCGACTACCTGACCGACCTGTTCCCCATCCTGGAGCTGGGCACCAGCGCCAAGATGCTGTCGGTCGTCCCGCTGATGGCGGGCGGCGGCCTGTTCGAGACGGGCGCCGGCGGCTCCGCGCCCAAGCACGTCCAGCAGCTGGTCAAGGAGGACTACCTGCGCTGGGACTCCCTCGGTGAGTTCTTCGCGCTGGTGCCGTCCCTGGAGCAGTACGCGACCGCCACCGGCAACACCCGCGCGAAGGTCCTCGCGGACACGCTGGACCGCGCCACGGCCACCTTCCTCAACGAGGACAAGTCGCCGACCCGTCGCGTCGGCGGCATCGACAACCGCGGCAGCCACTTCTACCTGTCCCTGTACTGGGCGCAGGAGCTGGCCCGGCAGACCGACGACGCGGAGCTGGCCAAGGCCTTCGCCCCGCTCGCCGAGACGCTCGGCGCGAACGAGCAGAAGATCGTCGACGAGCTGATCGCCGTCCAGGGCAAGCCGGCCGACATCGGCGGCTACTACCAGCCCGACCCGGCCAAGGCCGCCGCGGTCATGCGCCCGTCGGCCACCTGGAACGAGGCGCTCGCGTCCCTGAGCTGACGCGAGGGGTCCGACAGGCCCGCTCACGTGTTTCTGCCCCGATCGGCGCACCGCCGGCCGGGGCAGAGCCGTGTCGGCCGCCGGAATCCCGTCACCGAGGCACCGGAAGCTTGCGAATCAGGTCGGCTGAGACGAACGGTTCCGCTCAGCCGACCCCGCCCGAGCCGGCGTACGGTGATCTCCCGGCTGAACTGCGCACGTCCGTGCTGTGATGGTGCACCAGGCCACCGACAACGCCCGGGAGCAACCGCCATGCCCTCCGCCATGCCCTCCTTCGAGCTGCTCCCCGGAGCCGAAGGGTCGCCGGTGATCCTTCATGTGCCGCACTCGGCGCGGGAGACACCGCCCGATGTGCGCGTGGGGATCCTGCTGGACGACCGGGCACTGGAGCGGGAGCTGGATCACATCGTCGACGCGCACACCGCGGAACTCGCCCAGGAGGCCGCGCGGAGCGCCAAGTTCACCCCGTGGCGGTTCGTGAACAGGCTCTCCCGGCTGGTCGTCGATCCCGAGCGGTTCCCCGACGAGCGGGAGGAGATGCTGTCCGCGGGCATGGGTGCCGTGTACACGCGGACCACGCACGGGGCGCCGCTGCGGCCCGCGGACACCGACCCGGAGCCCCTCCTGGAGCGATACTTCCGGCCGTACGCGAAGGCCATGACGCAGGCCGTGGCCGACCGGCTCGCCGCCACCGGCCGAGCCGTGGTCATCGACGTCCACTCCTATCCGAGCGCCCCGCTCCCCTACGAACTGCACGGCGAGGGCCCGCGACCGCCGGTCTGCCTGGGCACGGACTCCTTCCACACGCCGCCCGAGCTGCTGGCGGCGGCCCGGGAGGCGTTCGCACCGTGCGGGGGGACAGGGCTGGACAGCCCGTTCAGCGGCACCTACGTCCCGCTGGCGTACTACGGCGCCGAGGCCCGTGTCGACGCGCTGATGATCGAGATCCGCCGGGACGTCTACATGACGGAGCCGGGCGGTCCGGCCGGTCCCGGACTCACCCGGCTCGCACGGGCGTTGGCGGCGCTGGTGGACGCCGCAGCACGCTGATCCGACGGCTCAGGCCCGCAGCCACTCCGTGACCACGACCTCGCCGCCGGTCCGCAGCCGCAGGGCGAAGGGGCCGCTCGGCGGGGCGTCGCTGGTGAAACGGCCCATGGCGTCGGCGTCGACCGGCACGGCCGTCTGCGGCCCGGCGAGCACCTCGATCCGCGCCTGCTGCGGCGGCAGCACCTGCCCCATCAGGCCCTGTGCGGTCACCTCCACGTCCACGGTGACCTCGCCCGCGCGGAACGTCAGCATCCGCGGTGTGTCCGTCGCTCCCCTGACCGCAATGGCGTCCACGACCGAGTCGAAGGTCAACTCGGCGATACGGGCGTCCAGGTCGTGCAGCGCGAAGGCCTCGACGGCGATCTGCTGCAGGTCGGCCGGCACGGGGTCCAGGATCGCGGCGGCCTGACGGAGCTCCTCCTCCAGCAGCCCGACGTCGAACCCGCCGTCGCCGGGGGGCTCCTCGTCCCTCAGGTCGTCGTGCATGTCGTCGTTCACAGCGCTCCCCGTGCGTCGAGTCGGGCCCGAAGGCGGCGCAGGCAGCGCTGGCGCAGTGGCCCGATGCTGCCCACGGCGATGCCGAGTGCGGCGGACACCTCCTGGTAACTGGGCGGCGGTGAGGCCATCAGCACCCGCAGCAACTGACGGCAGCGGTCACCGAGTTCCTCGAACTCCTGCCACATCCAGCGGATCCGTTCGCCCTCGGCGGCCGCCTCCTCGGAGTCCAGCACGGACTGTTCGGGCGTACGGTCCTCGCTGACCCGGTCGAGCAGCTGGGGGTCGTTCGTCACGGTCAGCCGCCGCAGACTCTTGAGCACCTTCAGGCACTCGTGCCGAGCGGTGCTGGCGAGCCAGGACCCGGCCTTCTCGGGTTCCCGGATCCGCCCGAGGTTCTGGGCGAAGCGGAACCAGACGGTCTGGTACACCTCGTGGGCGTCCGCGTCGCTGAGCCGGTGCGCGCGTACCACGGACCACACCAGTGGGCTCAGCCCTTCCACGAGCGCCTTCCAGGCCGCCGCGTCGCCGTCGACGGCGGACTGGACCAACGCACCGACATCTGCACGGTCCACAGCCCCACCCCTCGTGTACGGCAAGCAATCGTACGCCGCGGAGGGGACGGTTCCGACCCTCATGACCGAGGTGCCGGGAGCACGACCGGGACGGGGCGCCAGGTCGGGGGGCGAAGGGCCGGTACGTGCGCCCCTCGCACCTCGGCGTAGCCGGAGTTCGCCGCGAGCATCTTGTAGCGGGCCACCCGCGGGTCGCTCTCCTGCTGCCCGCTCATGTGCGCCGCGATCATGCCGGCCACGAGGGGTGTGGCGAACGAGGTGCCGCTCCAGCACGCGAACCCCTCGAACATCACCTGGTCGGGCTTGGTGGTGCCGCCCTCCTCGCTCAACACGCCGTTGTGGCGCGGGGACTGGCAGGTGCAGGAGTAGCCGAAGCCGTAGCGGCAGGCGTCGTAGGTGGAGTGCTGGTAGACGTACGGCACGGGCCTGTCGAAGCCGGTGAGGAGGCTGGTGAGGCGCTCGCCGGGGGCGTAGGCCTTCACCCAGGCGCCGTGGTTGCTGAAGCAGGCGCCGAACTCGCCGTCGCTGCGCAGCGCTCCGACCGACAGCACGACGTCCTGGTACTCGGGCAGGTCGGCGTAGGCGGCGGGCCAGAAGGGGGTGGCGCTGCCGTTGTTGCCGGCGGCCGCGACGAGCAGGGTGCGCTGCCGGCGCAGTTCCTGCATGAATGCCTCGACGCCGAGCAGGCCGTCGGTGCGCCCGTTGGAGGTGCCGGCGGAGAGGCTGAGGATGTCGGGCCAGCCGCCCGCGTCGACGGCCTCGAAGAGCTTCTCGCCGAACTCGGACTCCAGGATGGCGCCGGCGTCGTTGAGGGAGTTGCGGACCGTGATGTCGGTGTTGGGGGCGACGGCGGCGACGAGACCGGCGATGAACGTGCCGTGTCCGACGTACTCCTGGAGGACCCCGTCGCCGTCGCACTCCTGGATCTGCGCGTCGCCCTCGGTGTGGGCCAGCAGCGGGTGGGACCGGTAGTCGTGCATGAGACCGGTGTCGACGACGAGGACACCGATCGCGGTGTCCGCCTCGTACGTGCCCTCGGCCGGGGTGGGGTTGAGTCCCCCGGCGAGCGGGGCGGGCGCCGGTTCGTCGCCGGGGCAGGAGTTGACACCGGGTGCGATCGCCACGAGGTGGTTGCGGCTGACCAGGCGCCGTCCGGCCCGGCCCTCCGTCTCCCGCAGGGCGCGCAGGGCGTGCGCGACGGTGCGGTCGCCGCGCGGGTCGCCCTCGCCGGGGTCGCCGACCTGGATGCGGGTGATGCCCGAGCGGTTGGCCTGCGGGGTGACACGGCGCACGCGGTCCTGCACGAGGTCGGGTTCGGCGGTGAAGTGCGCCCGCACGGTGTCCTCGACGAGGCGGGCGTCCTCACCGTCGCGGACCAGCACGTAGCCCTTCTCGTAGATGAACTCCGCGGAGTCGTCCGGTCCCATCGCGAGGGGGACGTCGGGCATGGAGCGCTGGATCTGCGCGAACTGCTCGTGGAATCGCTGTGGTGCCATGGCGTGTCCTCCTGCTGAGGCGACGGTCGTCAGTCAGAGCCGTGCGGTCGCTGATTGATACAGCGCCAAACCGGTGTGGCACGGTTCCGGGGCAACTACCATCCGTGGAGTGACAGCGGGAAGCGACTCGGTTCTCGAACTGCTGCCGATGGTGTTCGCCGCACCCAACGACGCGCTGGCGAGGGCGGAAGGGGTGCTCGACGCCGATCCGTCGCCGTGGCACGCCTCCGTCGCCCACCAGGTGATCGGTATCTGGCAGCGGGACTGGGGCGACATGCGCATCGCCCTCCACCATCTGCGGCGTGCCCGGGACCTCGCGGCCCGCGCGGAGTCGGCCGACCGGGAGGCGGACGCCCTGGCGGCGCTCGGGGTCGCGTTGGTGCACGCGGGGCGCACGCAGCAGGGCCTGGCCGCGCTGGAGCGTGGGATCGAGCGCGGCAGCGGTCACACCCGGGCCCGGGTGCTGTTCCGCCGGGCCTACGCCCGTTGGGTGCTCGGCCGTCACCGGGAGGCACTGGAGGACGTGCGCCGGGCCATACCCGTGCTGCGGCAGGTGGAGGACGTCATCTGGACGGCCCGGGCCCTGACCCTGCGGGCGACGGTCCATCTGGCGCTCGGGGCGGTGGAGCGCGCCGATGCCGACTTCACCGCGGCCGAGGCGCTGTGGGACACCACCGGCCAGGAGCACGACAAGGCCGATGCGGTGGAGAGCCGGGGGCTCGCGGCGTTCCGGGCGGGTGACATCCCGGCGGCGCTGCGGCTGCTCGACGAGGCCGAGGAGCGGTACGCCAAGCTCGGCACACCGACGTTCATGCTCAACATCCGCCGCTGCGAGGTGCTCATGGCGGCGGGGCTGGCCCGGGAGGCGCTCGCCGAGGCCGACGCGGCGATCGCCGTGCTCGACGGCATCGGCGGCCAGTCCACCCGCAAGGCCGAGCTGCTGCTGGCCGCCGCGCGCGCCGCCCTGCCGGCGGGTGACGCGCACACCGCGATCGCGCGCGCCGACATGGCCGTACGGCTCTTCGCGGGGCAGCGGCGCGGCTGGTGGGAGGCGCATGCCCGGCTGGTGCTGATCGAGGCGCGGGTGGCCGCCGGACGCACTTCGGGCCGGCTGGTCGCCGACACGGCGGCGGTGGCCGAGCGGCTGGCCTCTTTCGGCGCGCCGGCGGCCCCCGAGGCCTCGCTGCTCGCGGGCCGGATCGCGCTGTCGCTCGGGTGGCGGGCGGACGCCGAGCGGCATCTGGCCGTGGCCGCGCGCAGCAGGCGCAGCGGTCCGCCGCTGGCGCGGATGACGGGCTGGGCGGCGCAGGCGCTGCGGGCGCGGGCTGCCGATTCCAGCAGGGGTGTGCTGGAGGCGTGTCGGCGCGGCCTGGACGTGCTCGACGACCACCGCATGACGCTGGGCGCCTCCGAGCTCAGGGCCCGTGCCACCGCGCAGGGCGCGGAACTCGCCGCCCTGGCCCAGCAGGCGAGCCTCGATACGGGCAGTCCGCGCAGGTTGCTGGTGTGGAGCGAGCGCTGGCGGGCCACCGCGCTGTCCGCCCCGCCGACCCGGCCGCCGGCCGACCCGGAGCTGCAGCGCCATCTGACCGCGTTCCGCGAGATCGCGGCCCGCGCGGAGGCCGCCCGTATGGAGGCACGGCCCGTTCCGGCGCTGGAGCGTGAACAGCGGCGCCTGGAACGGGAGATACGCTCCCGGACCCTGCACATGCGCGCTGACGCGCCCGGCGACGGCTACCGCTTCGACACGGGCCGGCTGCTGGAACGGCTCGGTGACGACGTACGCCTGGCCGAACTCGCCGTCCTGGACGGGCGGGTCCAGGTGCTGCTGTGCGGTCAGGGGCGGGTACGCCGGTTCGAGGCCGGGCTGCTCGCCGAGGCCGAGACCGAGGCCGAGCACGTCCAGGCCGGTCTGCGGCGGCTCGCGCATCCGGGCGCGGAGGGGCGGCTGCCGATCGTGGAGGCCGCGGGCAGGCGCCTTCAGGAGTTGCTGCTCGGCCCGGCCGCCGCTCATCTGGGCGAGGGGCCCGTCGTGGTCGTGCCGCCCGCCCGGCTGCACCGGGTGCCATGGGCGCTGCTGCCGACGCTGCGCGAGCGGGTGCTCAGCGTGTCGCCCTCGGCGAGCAGCTGGCTGCGCGCCCGGGAGACCGAGCCGCCGACCGGCGGCCGGCATGTGCTGGTCCGCGGACCGGGGCTGGCGACCGGTGGCGCGGAGGTGCCGCATCTGGCCCACCGGTACCGCGGATCCGTCGTCCTGGAACAGGCGGATGCGCGGGTGCCGCGGGTGCTGGAGGAACTCGACGGGGCGGCACTGGCCCATATCGCGGCACACGGCACCTTCCGCGCCGACAGCCCGCTCTTCTCGGACCTGCGGATGGCCGACGGGCCGCTCATCGTGCACGACTTCGAGCGCCTGGAGCGCAGCCCGTACCGGATCATCCTGTCCTGTTGCGACACCGCCCGTTTCGCCTCCGTCGGCGCCGACGAGCTGCTGGGACTCGTCACCGCCCTGCTGCCGCTCGGCACGGCGGGGGTGGTGGCGAGCAGCGCGCCCGTCAACGACGCGGCGGTCGTGCCCCTGATGCTCACGCTGCACAAGGGGCTGAGCGAGGGGCTCTCCCTGGCGGAGGCCCTGCGGGACGCGCGCGCCGCGCTGCCGGGCGACGCGCTGCACCAGGCGACCGGATGGGCGTTCTCGGCGTTCGGGGCGGCTTGATCGCTCACGGCGCCGCTGTCCGAACCGTTCCGCTACGCCGGCTGCGCCTGGGGCGGCTCCATCAGCCAGGGCAGCGCGCCGCGGTCGCCGGCGCCGAGGCGGGCGTAGGCGCCGTAGAGGTGGTTGCCGACCGTGCGGACGGACAGGGTGAGTTTCTCGGCGATCTGCCGGTTGCTCAGCCCCGTGGCGGCCAGGGTGACGATCTGCCGTTGCCGTGCCGTCAGTTCGCCCAGGACGAGTCCGGACAGGGCCGGGGTACGGGCGCCCTGGCAGCGGCGGGCCAGAGCGACGGCACGCGTGCGTGCGGTGCGGGCGGCCCTCGGGTCCCGGTGGGCCCGTACGGCCTGGGCGTGCGCCTCGGCGGCGAACAGCAGGAAGCCGCGCTCCTCCAGCTCCGCGGCGACCCGGTCGAGCGCCGGACCGTCGCCGCGGCCCAGCGCGTCGGCGTGTGCGGCGAAGACGCCCGTCAGGCGGCCCGCGGCCCGCTCGGGGAAACCGAGGCGGACGGCGTCGTACGCGTCGCCGGTGAGCGTCTCGCCCACTTCCTCGGCGTCACCGCGGGCCGCTGCGGGCCGGGTGGCCGCCCCACCCCCGTCGGGGCGGCCACCCAGGATCTCGTGCGCTGTGGTCGGATTCCCCGACTGCGCTGCGGCGAGGACGAGTTCGCGTCGGCAGGACGGGTCGTCGCCGCCTCGCAGCCCCTCGCGCGCCCACGCCGCCGCCTCGCGCAGCTCCCCGCGCAGCCGAGCGAACCGGGCGCGTACGGCGGCGTATCCGGCCGGCACCGCGGCGCCCTCCGCGACCAGCCACTCCCCCACGGGCGCCGGTACGGCCCGTACGTCCGCCCGCTCGATACGGCGGGTCAGCGCGGCGCCCTCCGCGTCGAGGGCGAGGGCGCACCGGTCGGGCGTGCCGGACAGCCGCCTCGCCCGCAGCCTGCCGGCCGCGGCCCGCAGCACCGGGCCGTGCAGGGGGTGGGCGAGGCGGACGGCGCCGCGGTCGTCGACTCGGACGAGGCCGTCGGCCTCCAGGTGCTCCAGCGCGTCCGGTTCGGCTCCGTCCGGGTCGAGTTCGTCCGGGCCGAGGGGCAACGGCTCGGCGAGGGCGAGGCGTTCGAGGACGGTGCGTTCGGCGGGGTGGCGGCGGTCGAGGACATGGGCGGTGTGCTCCCGTACGGCCTCCGTGATCGGCAGCGGCCCACGCCACGCCCATCGCGCCGAGTCCGGGTCCGGGTCCCAGGGCGACGCGGGGACGCGGGTGAGCAGTCCGCGCTCGCGCACGGCGGCGACCAGGTCGCGCAGCAGCCGCAGGTCTCCCTGGCACAGGAGGTGCAGCCGGTTCACGGTGAGGGGTTCGAGGCCGGCGCCGGCTCCGCCCGTCAGCAGCCGGGCCGTCTCCTCGCGGGGCAGCGGTTTCAGGGCGAGGCGGGGCAGGAGCTCGCCGGTCCACAGGCGGGAGACGGCGGCCGGGACGGGGCCGCCGTCGGTGCTGACGACCAGCAGACGGGTACGGCCGTGCACCGCCAGCTGGTGGACCAGGGCGGCAGAGGCGTCGTCGAGCAGATGCGCGTCGTCCACGACCAGCAGGCGCACCCCGGACAGCTGCTGGAGCGCCTCGTGCAGGGAGGCGGTCCCGGGTACGAGGTGCGCGAACGCGGCGAAGCGGATGTGACGTGCCTCGGGGGTGCCGGCCGCCTTGGCGCAGTCGGTGCTGCGGACGGCCTCGGTGACGAGCCGGGTCTTGCCACGGCCCGCCGGTCCGGTGACCACGATGCCGTGCCGGCCGGCCGCGAAGGACGCCCGGAGCAGTCGCAGTTCGTCCTCGCGGCCGGTGAACGGCCAGGAGGTGTCGAGGGTCTTCGCGTCCCGTTCGAAAGTCGTCACGGTAGGGGGAGCGCGATGACTCACTCCTGATACAGGGCGACTTGAGCAGCCCTCGACTCAGGCGCCCGCCGCGGGCCGACGGCACCCTGTTCGCATGACCGCACGGTTCTGCTCCCTCGCGCAGCAGCCGGCACCCGCCTTCGCGCCGGGGCTGGCCGCCGAGCGGCTCGGCGCGCTCGTCGGCGGGCGGCGGATGTGGGTCAACGGCACCGTTCTGCACTACTGCTTCTTCGACCGGGAGTCCGACGGGTCCGTGATCGCCGACCCGGAGACCGGGCGGACCCGGCATGTGTCGTGGGTCGGCGGCAAGAAGCAGCGGGACGTCGTGCGCGAGTGCTTCCAGGAGTGGCAGAACCTGGGCATCGGGTTGTCGTTCGTGGAGGTGGGCGACCGGTCGGAGGCGGAGTTGCGCATCGGGTTCCAGCTCGGTGACGGCTCCTGGTCGACGGTCGGCAAGGACGCGCTCCGGGTCGGCCTGAACGAGCGCACCATGAATTTCGGCTGGGACCTGACCGAGCCCGGGGAGCGCGGCACGGCCCTGCACGAGATCGGGCATGCGCTGGGCATGCTGCACGAGCACCAGAGCCCGTTCGCCGGGATCCACTGGGACGAGGAGGCCGTGTACGCGGATCTGGCGGGCCCGCCGAACTTCTGGAGCCGGGACAGGACGTTCTTCAACATCCTGCGCAAGCTCGACCCGCGGGAGGTCAACGGCTCCGTCTGGGACCCGCAGTCGATCATGGAGTACTCCTTCTCGGCCGGGCTGATCCTGGAGCCGGAGCAGTTCCGCGCGGGGCTCAACCCGCCGGGCGTGCTCTCCGAGGCCGACAAGGAGTTCGTCCGCCGCTGGTATCCGCCGACCGCGGCACAAGGCCCGGCCGAGCTGGTGCCGTTCCGCTCGGTGCCGCTGCGGCTCGGCCGGGCCGGGCAGGCCGACTTCGTCGTCGAGCCGCCGGAGACCCGCGCGTACACGGTGGGCACCTTCGGGGACGGTGACGCCATAGTCGTGGTCTTCGAGGAACGGGACGGTGAACCGCGCTACCTGACCGCCCAGGACGACGGCGGCACCCCGCACAACGCCACCGTCCGGGTCCGTCTCGTCAAAGGCCGCCGCTATGTCGTCCGGGTGCGCCAGTACTCCAGCTGGGGTTCCGGGGAGACCGCGGTGATGTGCTGGTGACGGCACGGGTCCGCTGACGGGACCGTCCACAGTCCGGCGCCGGGGGAAGCGGCCGGGCACGCCGCCTTCGGGGGACAGTGTCGATCAGGCGCTGTCGTTCGGGTGGTGCGTCCGGCCCATGGGCCGGGTCCGCCGTACGGGGGTAACGGCGGACCCGGCAACGCCATGCGGGCGGGGCTGCTCAGCCGGGGAGGCTCTCATCCCGGAGATCCAGCACATCCCCGAGGCGGCCGCGCAGCCTCTCGACGAGGAGGATGGGGCCGGCGGTCGAGGTCACCCTCGCCCGGCCGCCTCTCAGCGGGCACGGGCCGACAGGGCGTGGTGGAGGACGAGGCGGGGTCCCCCTTCGCCTCGACGGTCCGAAGCCGGCGGGTGCCACCACCCCGGACGGCCCTCCCGCTCGGAAAATCGGGTGCCCCGGCGCCCTGGCCGGCAGTACGGTCCCGGTGTGATCGATGACGACGATGACCTCGACGACGGTTACTTCGGGGAGGACATCGCGGCCGACTACGACGAGTCGGCGGCGGACATGTTCCGGCCCGAGGCGGTGGACCCGGCGGTGGACCTGTTGGCGGAGCTGGCCGGCGACGGCCCGGCTCTCGAACTCGGCGTCGGCACGGGCCGGATCGCCCTGCCGCTGGCCGCCCGGGGTGTGCCGGTGCACGGGATCGACATGTCCCGCGCCATGGTGGACCGGCTGCGCGCCAAGCCCGGCGGCGAGGCGGTCGACGTGACGATCGGGGACTTCGCGACGACGCGGGTGGCGGGCGAATTCGCCCTCGTCTACCTGGTGTTCAACACCATCAACAATCTGACCACGCAGGACGCCCAGGTCGACTGCTTCCGCACCGCGGCCGCCCACCTGCGGCCCGGCGGCCGCTTCGTCGTCGAGGTGGGCGTACCCGAACTGCGCAAACTCCCGGCCGGGCAGACGGCCGTGCCGTTCCACATCAGCGACACGCGCTGGGCGTTCGACACCTACGACGTCGCCACGCAGGCGATGAGTTCGAACTACGTCACCATCGTCGACGGCCGGGCCGAGCACTGGTCCGTCCCGTTCCGCTACGTCTGGCCGGCCGAGCTGGACCTGATGGCCCGGCTCGCCGGGCTGCGCCTGCGCGACCGGTGGCAGGACTGGACGCGCGAGCCCTTCACGAGCGAGAGCGGCAAGCACGTGTCGGTGTGGGAGAAGCCGGCCGGCTGAGGTTCCGGCCGCTCACCGACGGCGGGGGCGTCAAGGATTGGTCCACGCCTCGGGGTCGTCCGCGAGGCCCAGGACATCGTCGGGGAGCTTGGCCGCCGCCACGTGGGCCAGGGTGACCTCGCCGAGGATCTTGCGCACGTTGGCGCGTACGGCGATCCACAGCGGGAGCAGGGACTCCGCGGGGCCGGTGTAGGAGAGGTCGGGTGGGCGTACGCCGCGCACCGACACCAGGGGGCCGTCCGCCACCCGGATCACGTCGGCGATGGCGATGGAGTCCGCCGGGCGAGCGAGCCGGTAGCCGCCCTTGCCGCCTCGCT
Source organism: Streptomyces sp. NPDC001920 (assembly GCF_053594495.1). NCBI lineage: Bacteria > Bacillati > Actinomycetota > Actinomycetes > Kitasatosporales > Streptomycetaceae > Streptomyces > Streptomyces sp. NPDC001920. The sequence continues at coordinate 2,712 of NZ_JBSFEP010000035.1, read as the reverse complement.
GGCTGGTCACGAGGCCGCCCCTGCGCAGGTCGCCCAGGATGCCTTCGAGGAACTTGTGCGGGATGCCCTGCGCCTCGGCGATCGCTTCGGCCTTCAGCGAGGTGTCTTCTCCCGCCGCGGCCAGCTCCAACGCCGCCCGCACCGCATAGTCCGCCCTGGCCGAGATCCGCATGCCGTGATTATCCATCACGACCGCGCCGCCGCCCTCACCACCGGCCGCGGGCGCCGCATCCGACCGCGGATCAACCGGGCAGGCTGAACACCGGATGCGCGCCGTTGAGGAAGTAGTCCCCGACCTCACGCAGCCGGTGGGCGACCGGCTCGCGCAGGGTGTGGGTCCGCGTGTCGCGCCAGAAGCGGTCCAGGCCGTGTCGCGCCAGGGCGGCGGGCGCGCCGACGGCGTCCAGCGCACGCGTCGTGATCTCCTGCGCGGCCCGAAAGGCGGCTGCCTGCGCCGCGCTGGCGAGGACGGCGATCTCCGCGCCCTCCTCGTCGTCGAGTTCCTCGCCCCGCGCGAGCCCGTCTGCCAGTGCGGCCACGGCCTGGTCGGCGAGGGCGGACGCGGCACGCGCGGTGACGGCGAGTTCCCCGTACGCGGTCAGCACGGACGGGTCCTGCGGCGGGCCGCCCGGCCAGAGCCGGGCGGCCAGCGGCTGCAGCAGGGGTGACACCGCCCTCTTGTGCTCGCGGACTTCACCGAGCAGCCCCTCGGTGATGCCCAGACAGACCTGGGCGGAGATCAGCCGGGCGGTGGGGGCTGCGAGACCGGCGAAGGGTGACAGGGCCCCCTCGTCGGAGGAGAGCGAGCCGAGCACGCCGTCCCCGGCCACCGGTACGGAGTCGAACAGGACGGCACCACCGGCCGCCAGCCGCTGCCCGAAGGTGTCGTCGCCGCTGCCGCCCACCAGGCCCGGGTGGGCGGGATCGGTGAGGACGGCGAGGGGCTCGCCGGTGCCGGGCACGGCGGCGCGGACCACCAGCCGGTCGGCGACGCCCACCCCCGAGCCGTAGCTCTGATGGCCGTCCAGGAGGTAACCCTCGGCCGTGGGGGTGAGCGTGAGCGGCGGTTCGTACGAGGCGACGCCGCCGCCCCAGTACCACCGGCCGGTCGTGAACGCCCGCTCCACGCGGGCGACTTGCTCAGGGTCAGCGAAGAACCGGGGGCTGTGCGACAGGAAGTAGTGGCTGCCCAGGAGGTGCCCGACGGCGCCGTCGGCGGCTGCGAGGATCCGCACGACCGCGTAGGCGGTGGGCCAGTCGGCGCCTCCTCCCCCGTGCGCGGTGGGTACCAGCAGGGTCAACAGGCCCGCCTCGCGCAGCCGTTCGACCTCGTCGAGTGGCGGCCGGCCGGCCTGCTCGCGCTCGACCGCGTCCGTGGCGAGGTCGTCCGCCAACTCGCGGGCGATGTGCGGCCAGTCGGCCGGCGCGGCCGCGGGCTCGGTCACCTCGTCGGCCGGTGGTGCGCTTGTCATGGCACTTCCTTCACGGCAGAGGAGAACGCTGTCCCGGGCTTTCGGCCGACCCGGTCCGCGTCATCCTCACCCGCTTCACCGAGGAGGGTCAACACTTCCCTAGTAATTCGATCGGAAATATAGGGAATGCGCATCACCCTCTGAGTCGCCCTGCGCCGAGAGACAGGAGTGACCCCGCCTGACCTCACTGTTCCCGAATGGAGAGACGCAAGCGTCCATAATATGAACACCCTCTTGGGGGCCGCGCCCCTTTCTGCCACCATCCCCACCAGCCAGGTAGGAAAACTAGGGAACCGCGGGGTGGGGTGGGGTGGCCATGCGTACGCGCAACCGCACAGACCTGCCGCCGCACCTTCTGACCTCGCGTCGTCACATCGACTTCGGGCGTACGCGCAGCGCCCTCTGTCGGCCCGTCTGAGACCGCCGCGGCTCCTGCCCGCGCCGCACCGCGACAGCGCTCCGTGCCGACCCGCACTCCCCGCCCTCCGCCCGACGCCGGGCGACCGGCGTACCGGTGCGCTCCCCGGGGCCTGCGCCTCCATCGCCGTACCTTCCTGATCGCACGTTCCTGAGAGGACACCTCCGTGTCTGCCGCAAGACCGCTCACCACCCTCCGCACCTTCGCCGCCCTGGCGGCGCTCCCCCTGCTGCTGACCGCATGCGGCTACGGCGCCGAGTCCACCGACACCGGAAAGCAGGCCGAGGTCGCGGCGGGCGCCGAGAAGCTCTCCGCCGACGAGGTGAAGATCGGCTACTTCCCCAACCTCACGCATGCCACCGCCCTGGTCGGCATCCAGGAGGGCCTGTTCCAGAAGGAGCTCGGCGGCACCACGATCAAGCCCTCGACGTTCAACGCCGGCCCGTCGGAGATCGAGGCGCTGAACTCCAGCTCCATCGACATCGGCTGGATCGGCCCGTCCCCGGCGATCAACGGCTACACCAAGGCGGCCGGCAAGAACCTGCGCATCATCTCCGGTTCGGCCTCCGGTGGTGTGAAGCTGGTCGTCGACCCGGAGAAGATCAAGTCCCTCAAGGACGTCAAGGGCAAGAGGATCGCCACCCCCCAGCACGGCAACACCCAGGACGTCGCCCTGCTCAACTGGATCTCCGAACAGGGCTGGAAGGTCGACGCGGAGAGCGGCAAGGGCGACGTCTCCGTGGTCCGCACCGACAACAAGATCACGCCCGACGCCTACAAGTCCGGCTCGATCGACGGTGCCTGGGTTCCCGAGCCGACCGC
>NZ_JBSFEP010000034.1:57296-57734 GCF_053594495.1 Streptomyces sp. NPDC001920 | reverse complement strand
GGCGGCACTGACGACGTGACCAAAGTCGACATGCCGACGACGAACGAGTCGCTGCTGCTCAGGGGACATGTCCATCATCCTGGGCACCCCGACGGGCACAGTCAATGCTTTCCTAGTAATTCCATGGGGAAAGCAGGGAAAGTCTCACATTCTGAGAGGCCGGCCGTCCACCGGAGCCATGGCCGTCCCAGCCCGTCCCGCAGGAGTGGGTCCTCGGCGTGCGGCAGGGAGGGGCCAGGAGGTGCCCCGATCGGGGCCGATCAGGGGCGAGGGGTCACCATGGCTGAGAAGGGGTGCCATCCGCATCGAGCCCGTACCGCCAAAGTCGTTCTGCCTTATCGAGAAGCCCGCTTTCCCTGCGAATCCTGGTGAGTTCGTCCAAGGCGTCCAGGCGGCCGGCATCGGCGACCTTGCGGGCGAGGCGTTCTGCGCTTTCGT